>JAQGOD010000067.1 GCA_028293775.1 Gammaproteobacteria bacterium | reverse complement strand
TCGCCGCTCAGCGCTATGCGCCCGGACGCTCCGCCTTCGCTGATCAGGTCGTGAATGCGGCGGGAGAAAGCGTTGACGGCACGCTCTTGACGCCGCTTCCACACGAAAAGCAAGACGATGCCCGCTGCCAAAATGGCCGCGGTTACAAACCACAACGCGACGGAAGACGGAATCAACGCTGACCTCAATAACGACGAGCATTAGCGGTGCTTTATAATGAAAGCGCTTCACGAGCCGAATGCGCCGCAAACCGTCGTAGGTGAAGAATAGCGCAAGGGACTCGCGTACCCTGGGGAAATTGACCATAATCAGCGGCCTTAATCGCGCACGGGAAATCATGGATAACCTTACCGCTCGCCAGCAAATGGTGGATCAGCAAATACGTACTTGGGAAGTGCTGGATCCGCGCGTGCTCGAAGTGTTTTCCCTTGTGCCGCGCGAGTCTTTCGTGCCTGCGGAATACCGAGAATTGGCCTTTGCCGATGCGCCAATCCCGATTGGTTTCGGCCAATGCATGCTCGCGCCGAAGATACAGGGCCGCATTTTACAGGCCTTAGGTGTAACACCCATTGACACCGTCCTCGAGATCGGAAGCGGCACGGGCTATCTCGCCGCTTGCTTGAGCTTGCTCGGATCTCAAGTGCGCTCGATCGATATTCTCCCGGAATTCACCGTCATGGCGAAGAGCGTCGCGGCCAGGGCGCAAATACGCGCCGCTGCCCATGCCCCCGTGGAGTTTCTAACCCGGGACGCGTTCGACGGGGCGCCGTTGGGCGAGTACGACGCGATCGCGGTGACCGGCTCGCTGCCCGTCTACGATGATCGCTTCGAGCGATCGCTGCGAATCGGCGGACGGCTGTTTGCGGTCGTGGGCGAGGCGCCGGTAATGGATGCCATGTTGGTACGGCGCGTCGATGAAAACGAATGGATCCGCGAAAGTTTGTTTGAGACGGTTATCGCCCCTTTGATCAACGCGCCCGCCGCGCGCAGCTTTGTCTTTTAGGCACGGCCGGTTAAGCATGGTCGGCGAGCTCACCCCGCAAGAATTCCTCGATCGCCGCAACGGCGGAGAGGCCATGACGCTTCTCGATGTGCGTGAGGACTGGGAGGTCGCACTGGCGCCGGTACCCACCGATACCGTGCACATCCCCATGGGCGAGATTGAAGAGCGCATCGGCGAGTTGGACCCGACCAAGGAAACCGTGGTGATCTGCAGATCCGGCGCGCGCAGCGCGCAGGTGGCCCATTTTCTCGAGGGCCGGGCTTTCGCCAAAGTTTTTAACCTCGCTGGTGGAATTTTGGCTTGGGCTGGGGTTATAGACCCGAGGATTCCGCAGTATTGACCCCCGGGAGTATTGACCTGAGGGCTGGGTGATATAGTAGTATATAACACTATATAACCGGTCTGGGACGGCCAAATGGGTAATTCATGAACCGACTTCTTATTGTCTTGGCACTGTTGGTTGGCAATTCGGCGGGGGCAGCGGACCTTTTGGCCGTGTACCAGCGGGCGCTTCAAAATGACCCCCAGCTGCGCGAGGCCGAGGCGACTCGCCTTGCGGCTTTGGAGGCCAAGCCGCAGGCCCTGTCCTACTTATTGCCGCAGCTTACCGGTACCGGTCTGATTTCCCGCGAGCGCGACACCGGATCGCAAAATACCACCCAAGCGGTGACCCTGCCGCTTTGCAACGGCAACACGCCGCCAGGTGTTCCCTGCGCGCAGACTGCCAGCGCCGCGACGATTTTCGAAACCTTTCCCTTCAGCGGCAAGGTGGAGACCACCGTTCACCACTACACGGTCGATTTGAAGCAAAGCTTGTTTCGCTGGGAAAACTGGGAGGCGCTCAAGCGGGCAGACTCCCAAGTGGCCCAAGCCGAGGCGGATTACCAGGCTGCCCAGCAAGATTTGATGGCGCGAGTCTCGCAACGCTACTTCGATGTGCTCGGCGCACAAGACGATCTCGAGGCGCAACAAGTCGCATTGACCTCGGTCAATCGCCAGCTCGATCAAGCGGAGGCCAGATACCAAATCGGTCTCATTGCCATCACCGATGTCGAAGAGGCCCGAGCTTCCCATGACAGCACCGCGGCCGCTGTCATTGCGGCCAAGCGTGTCCTCGCCTCCACCCAGGAGCTGCTGCGGGAAATCATCGGCGACCCGTTTGATTCTCTGGCCCGCCCAATCGAGCCCTTCGAGATGTCCAATCCCGACCCCATCAGCGAAGACCGCTGGGTCGAAATGGCGCTGCAACAGAATTTGTCCCTGGTATCGAGCCGGTTGTCTGCGGATATTGCGCGCGAGAATGCGTCGATTACGCGCGGCGGCCATTACCCCTCGCTCGACTTGGTGGGCAGCGCAGGCAAGCTCACCAACAATGGCGTGGATACGTTCGACAACGGCAACCCGGCGGGCGGGACCCTTCTGGATCAAAGGCAGCGCTCGATCGGTATTCAATTGACATTCCCGATCTACTCGGGGGGTCTGGTTTCTTCGCAAGTGCGGCAGGCTGTTTACCAGCATCGAGCCGCCAAGGAGCGGCTCGAGCGGGTGGCACGTCAGACCGAACACGACGCGCGCGATGCTTACCTTGGCGTAATTTCCGAAATATCTCGGGTGAAAGCCTTGCACCGCGCGGTCGACTCCAACCTGGTCGCGCTGCGCGCCACCGAATCCGGCTATGAAGCGGGGACGCGTACGGCCGTGGATGTGCTGCAGTCGCGGCAACAGTGGGTGCAGGCGCAAACCAGCTATGCCCACAGCCGTTACGATTACATGTTGAACGTCATAAAGCTGCAGCAAGCTGCGGGCACGCTCTCCGAACACAGCCTGCAGCGGATCAATGCTTTGCTGACGGATGCGCCCCCACCGCCGACTCAGACGGACGTTCCGCCGGCAGCGCAGGTGCGATAAGGGCGAGCAATCCTTCGACGCTGCCGCGATTCGTTTCGATAATATTTCTTCCGATGGCCCCGATGCGCGCACGTTCAAAGGGACCATCGAGAAGGCGCTGCAGAGTCGCCGCCAGGTCCTGCGCGCCCGCTACTTGCAAGGCGGCGCCCTGCCCCAGCAACAGCTGCGCAACGTCCTTGGCATTGAAGTAGGACGGACCGGTCAAAACCGGCAGCCCCAAAGCAGCGGCCTCCAACAGATTGTGCCCGCCTATGGATACCAGACTGCCGCCGACAAACACCACGTCGCAGGACGCGTACAGCGTTGCCAACTCGCCGATGGTATCCACCAGAAGCACCTCCGTATCGAGCGGCAGCGGCGCCATGCTGCTGCGGCGTGCGAATCTGACGCCGCGGCGCGCGAGCAATTCAGCGACGCCGGCGAAGCGGTCCTTGTGCCGCGGCGCCAACAGCAAAAGCGCCTTCGGGCTGTGCACTTGCAGCAGCAGGTGCGCGTCGAGCAGCTGATCCTCCTCGCCCTCGTGGGTGCTGCCCGCCGCCCACACCGGCCTTGCGTTGCCGTACGAGGAGCGCAGCAGACGGCCCGCTTCGATGAGGCTCTCCTCCAAGCGTAGATCGAATTTCACATTGCCCACCACGTGGATTTGACTTGGGCTCGCGCCAATGGATTTGAATCGCTCGGCATCGGCGGCGGATTGCGCTGCCACCGTTACATTAGGCGTGAACACACCCGCAAATAATTTGCCAAGTCGCCGATACCACAGCACCGATTTGGCCGACAGCCGTGCGCTGGCGAGAAAGATCGGCACGCGGCGCTGCTCGCTCTCGCGGAACAGATTCGGCCACAGCTCCGTTTCCATGATGATGGCCACGCACGGATGAATGCGCTTCAAGAATCTCCTGACCGAGCCGGGCGTGTCGTAGGGCAAGAAACGGATGTCAGCCGCATCGGAAAACAATGCCAGAGCCCGCGCCCTACCGGCCGGGGTCGCCGTCGTCACCACCAGGGGATGCTGCGGGTAGCGGGCTCGGAGCTCTTGCACGAGCGGCGCGGCGGCCGACATCTCCCCCAACGAAACCGCGTGCAGCCAGATACTCGGGCGCAACGGAAGCACGGACCCAAGTCCGAAGCGCTGCGCCAATCCTTGCCAGTAGCTGCGGTCGCGCACGCCGCGCCACAGCACGACGGCGAACGCAAACGGCGCCGCGATTCTGGTCAGCCAGGAATACATGAAGCGCAACGGTTAACCCGCCGCCGGAGTGCCGGCGGCTTGGTACCCGGCAAGCAAATGATTCCACGCCTCGGGCGTAAATCGTCCTGGCGGCAAACCTGCGGATATCTTCGCGAGCGAGCGGTGCAAGCGGGCCAAGTTTCTTGTGCGCCACGTCCCCGGCGGCCGCACCCGTCCGCGGTCGAAGTCGATGACAGTGATGTTGGAGTTGCCGTCCAGCAAGATGTTGTGCGCGTTCAAGTCTGCATGATCGACGCCTTGTTCGTGCAGCCGTGCTATCGCCAGCCCGACCGCCTGCCAGCCGCCCTGCGCAAGTGCGCCCAAGGCCAACTCCGCACTCAAGGATCGCGCATTGACGATGCGTTCGGTAATAATATCGCAACGATACGTGAGCCCTGCGCGCCGATACCATGCAGCCACGGGCCGCGGAACGCGGAGCCCCCGCTCCTTCATGTAGCAGAGCAATCGCCATTCCGCGAAAGCACGCACCCGCTGCTCGCCCAACCACCAGTATCGATCCGCAGTCAGGCGGGCGATGAAACCGCCGCGCCGATAATGACGCAGTACCCAAGGACTCTCGGCATTCCCAATGAACCACGCCGACCCGCGGCCGCCGGAAACCTCGGCAAGCTCGCCGCGCGCAGACCAACGTTTGGGGTCGAACAAGTTTTCCGCCGGCTCTTGCCGCGCATTGCCAAGGGCATGAGGATCAGCCAGCATGACGCCCGTTGCCGTGTCAACGCGTTGGCCTCCCTTTATCATTAATGAGTACCTTAAGCTTCAAACCACCGCTGCAACGCGTATGTCTGCTGCGGCTCTCGGCGATCGGCGATACCTGCCACGCTCTGGCGGCGCTTCGAGCCTTTCAAGCGGCGTGGCCGCAAACCCGCTTTACCTGGATCATCGGCAAACTTGAAGCCAAGCTGATGACGGAGATCCTTCCGGAAATCGAGTTTATCACCTTCGATAAGGCGGCAACCCTCAGTGAACTGTGGCGGCTGCGAAAACTCTTGAGGGGCCGGCGCTTCGATCTGCTGCTCGACATGCAGTTGTCCTTTCGCGCCAGCCTCGTCAGCCGCGCCGTGAACGCGCCGATCAGGCTGGGCTTTGACCGGGGGCGGGCGCGGGAACTGCAATGGTTGTTTACCAACGCACAAATCGAACCGGCTGAATCCGAGCATGTGCTCGACTCTTTCATGGGATTTGCGCGCGCCTGCGGCATCGAACCTTCGGCGCCTCGCTGGGATGTGCCGTTGCCTCGGAGCGCACTGGCCTATGCCCGCTCGGTAATCCCCGATGGGGGAGCAACTCTCTTGATCAGCCCTTGCTCGAGCCACGCGGCGCGTAATTGGTCGCCGGTTAGATATGCGGCGGTTGCCGACTATGCCGCCACCGCGCATCAGATGCGCGTCGTGCTCGTCGGAGGACGCAGTTCCCTGGAAGCGCAAATGGGCGCGGCAATTACCGCTGCAGCCAGGGTTCCGCAGGTCAATCAAATCGGCAAAGACACTCTGCCGCAATTACTGGGCCTCATGTCCCAAAGCACGGTTCTTTTATCGCCCGACTCCGGTCCCGCTCACATGGCCGGCATGGTCGGATTGCCCGTCATCGGCCTTTACGCCGCCACAAACCCGCAACGCGCCGGCCCCTACTACAGCCGGCAATGGTGCGTGGACAAGTACGACGAAGCGGCGCGCAAATTCTTGAATAAGCCGGCCGCGCAGATCCCCTGGACCGCGAAAATCGAGCGCCCGGGCGTGATGGACCTGATCGCGGTGAGCGAGGTTACCGCAAAACTCGACGCTCTGATGCAAGCGCAGATTTTAGATAAGATGCCGCCATGACCGAAATCAAAGTTCCGATCTCCCCCGGAGAATTGCTCGACAAGATCACGATTCTTCGCATCAAGGCGCAGCGCATGAGCGATCCGCAAAAACTCGCCAATGTGCGCATGGAGTTGAGCGCGCTGGAGGACACCTGGGGCGGCTCGGGCTATGCCAAGGCCGATCTCGATTCCGAGGTAGATGCATTGCTGAAGGTCAACGAGCGGCTCTGGGTGATCGAAGACGACATTCGCGACAAGGAACGCGCCAAAGGGTTCGATGCCGAGTTCATTCGCCTGGCGCGGGCGGTTTATTTCGAGAACGATGAGCGGGCGGCCATCAAGCGACGCATCAACTTGAAGCTCGGATCCAAGATCGTCGAAGAAAAATCCTACGCCAAATACAAAACCTAAAAACCCTCGTCGGTTTCCGCCTCGATGTCCGCAGTCCCCGGCGCACTGCGATTGAGCGTGTACTCGGCACCGCAATAGGAGCATTTGGCCCATCCGGTCGCTTCAATCGCCAGATAAACCCTGGGGTGGGAATTCCACAGCATCATGCCGGGCATCGGGCATGAAAGCGGCAAGTCGGCCATGTTCACCGAGTAGTGATGCAGGGCGTTAGGCACAATCAATTGGTGCT
>JAQGOD010000046.1 GCA_028293775.1 Gammaproteobacteria bacterium | reverse complement strand
CGGCTCGCAACATCGGCGAAGCCGTAGCTCTTTTCTTCGACGATTTTTCCGTGCCGCGCGAGCACGGTGACCAGTCCGGCGAGCTTCTTGTTATCGACCAGAGATTGCATGCCGGCGTCGAGTTTTCCGAGGCGCTCCGCGGAAAAGCCCACCGCTTCGGGCTTGGTTTGCGGTATTTCGCTCGAGGCAGCGACCTTCTCTGAACGCGCCGCGGCCTGCGCCCCATGGCTTGCGGAAAATAACGCGACGGACATCGCGCCTGCGACGATTCGACCTAGCATATGAGTCCCCTCCCTTGCCGGATGCGAACGGATCATGCCACGCGGCAAGCCCGGCGGGCAGGATATATCAGGACAACAGCACGTTGCGGGCTGGGCGCAGCTTCGCCAGAAGGCGTGCATTCGTCTAGAATGTCCACAAAGGCCCGCTGTTCGAGGGCATCAAAAATCAGCCGATAGACTCCAAAGGGAATGAAACGAGGCGATGAGCGATCTCGGAGACCGGACCATCGGAGCGGACAAAGCGGCGCTCCTGAATCAGCTGCGCATTGATCGCACCCTTAAGCCTCCCTCATCGGGTAAGGGTAAATGGTGGATCACGGCTGCCGTGCTCCTCATGGCCGCCGCCGGTATTTGGTATCTCTTGCGCCCAACAGGGCTACCGATCACAACCGCGGTCGCACAGGCGCTGCCGGACGGGTCAAAGCCTGGGGGTGCCTCGCTTCTCGATGCCTCCGGCTATATTGTCGCCCGCCGGCGAGCGACGGTTTCATCCAAAGTGACGGGGAAAATCGTCAAAGTCATCCTCGAGGAAGGTCAACGCGTCGAGGAAGGAGAAGTCATCGCGCGGCTGGATGATGCCAACTGGAGGGCATCGTTGGCGCAGAGCCGCGCTCAACTTCAGCAAGCTGAAGCCAACGTAGATTCCGCTGAAACTGCCTTCGACGATGCGAAGCCCATATTTGAGCGCAGTGAAAAGCAGAAAGCAGCGGCTGTCATCAGCTTGCAAAGCTTTGACGAGTCCCATGCTCAATTCAATGTAGCACGAAACAATCTGTTGATCGCGCGGCGGGGGCTCGAGGCTGCACGCGCTGGGGTGGAAGTGGCGCAGCGGAATCTTGACGATACCGTGATTCGAGCGCCCTTCGCGGGAATCGTCACCGAAAAAGCCGCGCAGCCGGGTGAGATGGTGTCGCCGATGTCCGCCGGCGGGGGCTTCACACGCACGGGTATCGGCACGATCGTCGATATGGATTCGCTGGAAGTTGAGGTCGACGTAAGCGAGAACTTCATCAACCGGGTGCGTCCTCAGCAGCCCGTCACCATCAAGTTAAATGCCTACCCCGACTGGGATATTCCGGGATCGGTCATCGCCATGATCCCCACCGCCGATCGGGCCAAGGCTACCGTTAAGGTACGCATTGCGATCAAGCAAAAAGATCCGCGCATCATTCCCGAAATGGGCGCGCGGGTTGCATTCTTGAGCGAGAAACAATCCGGCACCTCTGGGCCCGACAAGAGCGTTGCGCCTGGGGTGGTTGTTCCAAGCGACGCCGTGGTGACGGGCGGCGGCGACACCAACATCGTGTACGTGGTGCATGGATCGAGCGTCGAGCGCCGCGCCGTTCGCCTGGGCGGCAAGATGAGTTCCGGTCAAATCATTACGGCAGGCCTCGAGGTCGGCAATACCGTAGCGCTTGGCGACCTGAGTAAGTTGAGCGATGGCGCTCACGTACGTATTGAAAAACAGTGAGGAGCACCGATGAGCAACCTGGTTTCATTGAACAACGTCGTCAAGCGGTATCAGCGAGGCAAGCAATCGGTCGAGGTCCTGCACGGCGTTAACCTCGCGATTGAACAAGGCGAGTTCCTCGCATTGATGGGGCCCTCCGGATCCGGAAAAACCACGCTTCTCAATCTTATCGCGGGCCTGGATCAGCCGACCGACGGAGAAGTCACCGTTGGCGGAGAGCGCATTGATCAGCTCTCGGGCGGCAAGCTGGCCAAATGGCGTGCCCGCCACATTGGATTTGTTTTCCAGTTCTATAACTTATTACCCGTGCTCACTGCCGCACGCAATGTCGAAGTGCCGCTTCTGTTGACCAATCTCTCCTCCTCGCAACGAAAGCAAAACGTGCGCGCTGTGCTCGAACTCGTCGGTCTTGCCGACCGCGCGTCTCACAAACCCAGCGAGTTGTCAGGTGGTCAGCAACAACGCGTCTCCATTGCGCGCGCACTGGTGGCGGATCCCACCCTCTTGGTGTGCGATGAGCCCACGGGCGATCTCGATCGCGAAAATGCAGAGGAAATATTGAAACTGCTGCAGACGCTCAACCGAGAGCAGGGAAAGACCATCATCATGGTGACGCATGACCCTCTTGCGGCCGATCATGCCTCCCGCACCTTGCACCTCGATAAGGGCCGGCTGGTCGATACGCCTGTTCGCAGCGCGGCATGAAATATTTCATGCTCATCTGGGCGGGATTGTGGCGTAAGAAAGCACGTACCGTCCTGACCATGCTTTCCATAGTCGTGGCGTTTTTGCTGTTTGGCCTGCTGCAAGGAATTAATCAGGGGATCAAGGCAGGACTCGGAGACAAGAGCAACAATCGGCTATGGACGACCAGCCGGATGAGCGCGGTCAGCTCCATGCCCGCCGCACTGATGGATAGAATGCAGACCGTGCAAGGTGTGCGCACGATTGCGCACCTGAGCTTTTTCGGCGGCTACTTTCAGGATGCAAAGAATCCGATTCCCGCCTTTGCAACCAACGTGGATAAGCTGGCGGTGGTGTACCCCGAGCTGAAGATCACGCCCTCACAAATCGAGGCCATGAAGAGCACGCGCCCTGGCGCGCTCATTGGCCGGCGCCTGGCAAACAAATATGGCTGGAAAGTCGGCGATAAGGTGCCCGTGGGCACGACGATCTGGACCAACAACGATGGCAGCAACAACTGGGCATTCGATATCGTCGGGATATTTGACCCAACACCCCAGTTTGAAAGGTCGCCGCTCGGCAGTGCCTTCTGGATCAACTACGACTACTGGGACGAAGCGCGAAAATTCGACAACCACAGAGTCCATCAATTCATCGTTCAGGTCGACAACCCGGCACGATCCGCCGTGATTTCATCGCAGATAGACAAACTATCGGAGAACTCACCGGACGAAACGCGCACGCAAACTGAGAACGCCGCTCTGCAATCGCAGCTGAAGCAGTTGGCGGACATCAATTTTATTGCCAACTCCATTGTCGGCGCGGTGATGTTTACGCTGTTATTCCTCACGGCCAATACCATGATGCAATCCGTTCGTGAACGAATTCCGGAGTTGGCGGTTTTGAAAACGCTCGGATTTACCGGCGGCACGGTTTCGACACTTGTGCTAGTCGAGTCGTTGATGCTTTGCCTGTTCGCCGCGGCGGTGGGTCTGGCGCTTTCGGCGGGCGCGATGCGGATCGTGGGGACTGTGCTCGGCCCTGCTACGTTGGTACCCATTGTCGTCATCTCGGGTTTCGCAATCGCGATAGCGCTGGCCATTATCAGCGGGCTGCCGCCTGCCTTCCGGGCCCAACGGCTCAACATCGTCGACGCGCTCGCGGGTCGCTGAGAAAGCCTATGAGCGCTATTACTCAGATCGCCGCGGTGTCTGCCATGAACCTTCGCAGCCTGCCTCAACGGATTGGAACTTCTTCGGTGGTCGTCATCGGTATTGCAGGGGTCGTGGCAGTTCTGATTTCGGTGCTAGCTATGTCCACGGGATTTATGAGGACGCTGCAAAAGACCGGCCCTGACAATCGGGCTATCGTCGTGCGTACAGGTTCGAGCACCGAGCTAGTCAGCGTCTTGACGAACGATGCAGCTGTGACGGTCGCGGATGCTCCAGGGATCAAAACCGGCAGCGGCGGACATCCCTTGGCGTCGCCCGAAACCTTATTGATCATGAATTTATCCAAGAAAGACGGCGAAGATGCGAGCGCGCCGTTCCGAGGCCTGACACCGGATGGATTCGCCGTGCATCCAGAAATCAAGATCATAAACGGCCGCGTGTTTCAGCCCGGCGTGACCGAGATGATCGTAGGCAAATCGGCACAGCGTCTGTACAGGGGACTTGATGTCGGCGCGCAAATCAAGTTGCGCGGCGCAACCTGGACCGTGGTCGGCTCCTTTGAGGGCGGCGGCAGTGGGCACGACTCCGAACTCATCGCGGATAAGCAGACTTTGAATTCTACCTACCAGCGCGGCAACAGTGAGCAGAGCGTGTGGGTGGTGCTTGACCCACAGGGTGGATTTCAGACGTTCAAGGATTCGATTACAACGAATCCGCAACTGCAAGTCGACGTTTCAACGGAGAAGGATTTTGGGACACAACAATCGGCGCAAATTAGCTCGATACTGAAGATTGTTGCCTACGTGGTGGGTGGCATCATGGCAATTGGCGCCATCTTTGGTGCGCTCAACACCATGTACTCCGCGGTCAGCACGCGCTCACGCGATATTGCCTCGCTGCGTGCCATCGGTTTCGGCCCGGTGCCGGTGATCGTGTCGGTATTCGTCGAGGCACTGCTTCTGGCATTCATCGGCGGCGCCGGCGGCGCGTTGATTGCGTGGCTGCTATTCAACGGCCATTCGGTCGATACGTTGGGCGGAGGCTTCGGGGGACAGCTCATATTCGATCTCGCGGTGACGCCCGGCTTGGTCGCGCTCGGCATTATCTGGGCGTGCGTGATCGGTGTCATCGGCGGGCTGTTTCCCGCTATCCGCGCTGGCCGCCTGCCGGTGGCAACCGCATTGCGGGCCGTGTAGGGGTAGAATCGGTTCCAGGTTTCGCGCAGTTCACCGGAGAAAACCATGCTGAAATCAGTTCCAGAGGCCGGCGACGCTTCGGCGCGCTACTCTCCCGAAGAATGGGCGGTTCGCATCGACTTGGCGGCCGCCTATCGGCTGGTCGCGCATTTTCATTGGGACGATTTGGTATTCACGCACATAACAGCCCGCGTCCCCGGACCCGAGCATCACTTTTTGATCAACCCCTACGGCATGATGTTCGACGAGATCACTGCCTCGAGCTTGGTCAAGATCGACATGCAAGGCAATAAAGTTGCCGACAGTCCCTGGCCAATCAACCCCGCCGGCTTCACCATCCATAGCGCAATCCATGGGGCACGGCATGATGTCCAGTGCGTGTTGCATACGCATACGCTGAATGGAGTCGCTGTGTCGGCTCAGAAAAGCGGGATCATGCCTCTCTCGCAGCAGTCCATATTTGTTCTGCAGAGCCTGGCTTATCACGATTACGAGGGCGTGGCGCTGCGCGAGGATGAGAAGCCGCGCCTGGTTGCCGATATGGGCCAGAAAAGCTTTTTGATGCTGCGCAATCACGGTCTGCTAACCGTCGGGCGAAGCGTCGCGGAAGCGTTTCAATTGATGTACACCTTCGAAGCCACCTGCGCCATCCAAGTGCGTGCTCTGGCCGGTGGAGGCGAACTCATCCCGATTCAGCAGGGCATCATCGATACGGCGATGGAACAGGCGCGGATGGTGTCCAACAACCAGGGCCCGCACTTGCTCGTATGGCCGGGATTATTGCGCCGGCTGGATCGGATCGATCCTTCTTTTCGAAACTGAGTCGCCACGCCGCCTGGCCATAAAAAAAGGGCCCCTCGAGTGACCGGGGGCCTTTTGGAGCATCGACAATCTGGGGTTCTTCCGACCCCTCGCGAGATCAGAACTACTTCAACCGGTATTGCACTTGCACGACATAGGTGCGAGGCG
>JAQGOD010000037.1 GCA_028293775.1 Gammaproteobacteria bacterium | reverse complement strand
CCTTCGGCGGCACCCATAGGCTGTACATGAGGCCCATTCCGCCAAAAAGAAAGCTGTTTGCCGTCTCGAGGCCGATAGCGCGATGTGCGCCCCCATAAAAGGCCAACTCGCTCGCAATCGCGTAGCGGTCCATGCCGACGATCAGCAGGTCAGTGCCGTGATCGCGCCCATACGTGTCGGCGATGTCCGTAATGCGTGCACTCAAATCGCGCCAGCCGACGGGAATCACTTCGATGTGTTTGCCGTAGCCAGCACCTGGGAGCCCAAGAACCAGGTAGTGCAACCCCGCGCCATACACGAGCAGCATGATCACAAGCGTGGGTATCCAAGCGCCGCGAAGCTTTCCGGCAAAGCCCTGCAGAGTGGCATCCGTGGCGATCATGGTGCACGCCAAGGCAGGCAGCGCGGCCGTCATCAAAGCACCGGTCCAGTCGAGCTTCACTTCATGGCGCAAGCTGAACGCGACCACCACGGCCAGCGGAATGAGAACGGCGAGGCCGACAAAGCGCCGGCGGCGTGCCGCATCGGACGCATCCGACGCGCCGGCACGGCGCCTCAGTAGCACCGCGACGAGCGCCACGACGCCGGTGGGCGTGATCAATACAATCATGGACCCGATTAGCTTGTGGAGTGCGAATTGCGGGGTCTCCGCCAGCCGACGCGAAGTTTGAAAAGCAAAGGAGATCCACCCGTGCTGCGCGTTCCAGATGAGAACGGGGGAAAAAATTAAAAGAGCGAACAGCGCCCCGACATAGGGCTCCGAACGTCGCCACCAGCGGCGGGATTCGGGGTCCCACAACATGAATGCCAAGGTGACGGGCACGAGCAGCGCAATGGAATACTTGGAAATCATGCCCACTCCTAAGCAGACACCGGCGAGCCACCAGGCGCGGGGTTGGTGCGCAATCAACGCGCGTTCGAGAAAGAAAAGTGAGGCGGCCCAGGCCGCGGTCAGCGGGGCGTCGGGAGTCATCAGCAAGCCGGAAAGAAAAAAGAACGGCAACGCTTGCACCAGAAGCAGCGCCGCGAACGCCGCAGTTTGCCCGAACAGGTTGCGCGTTAGACGATACATGAACACCGAGGTCACGGCACCGCAGCACAGCGCGCCTGCGCGCACGCCGAATTCGGTCTGTCCGAACACCGCGGTGCCGAGCCTTATCAGCCAAGCTACCATTGGCGGATGATCCAGATATCCAATGTCCAGATGCCGAGAATAATTCCAGTAATACGTCTCCTCGGGCAACAGCTCGACGCTGCCCGCATAGACCAAGCGCAGCACAAAGGAGTACACAATCAGCCCGAGGGTAAGGTTGCGCCAAGAGAGTGTGGGTACGCTGACCGCTGCGCTCAAGGCGACGGCGATGAAGATCGCGAGCTGCGGCGCCCAGCCCCAGCGTTGCGCAAGCAGCGCCAGCAAGCCGGCGCGCAAGAAAAGCGCCATGACCGCGCTAATCCCGAAGCGCAACCAATCCCGCCCCTCGGCCTCGGTCTTGCCTTGAGTTCGCCAACGCCAAAGCGCGCTGCAGGCAAGTCCGATTGCGAGGGCGTAAGCGTTCGCGGCCCGAAGCGACAAACCCGCGCCGAAAAGTACGCAAAACGAGAGTACGTCGATAAGGGGCGGTAATAAAGCTACGATCCGTCGGTTCATGTAGCTTAGATTAAGCAATCCCCGCTAAAGCCACTGGGCTTTTTTGAAGCGAAAGTACAGATACACGTCGATTGCGCCCATGAACAGCAGCGAAAGAGCGTAGCCATATCGCCATTTCAATTCCGGCATGTGCTCGAAATTCATGCCGTAGATTCCCGCAATCATGGTAGGGACGGCCAACAGCGCCGCATATGCCGCCAAGCGCTTCATGGTTTCGTTTTCTTGCAGGGTCACTATCGACAGATTCACCGATATGGCGGTTGCGATGGTGTCGCGAATGGAGTCGGCGGTCTGATTCAGCCGCTGCAGGTGATCGTAGACGTCGCGGAAATATTCGGCAAGCCTGGCGCACAGCGCGGGCACGCGGGCGCCGGACAGATTTGATATGCCCTCCAGCAGCGGTGCCACGGAGTGCTTCATGACCATTAGTCTCTGCTTCAGGGCGTAAAGGGATTCGATATTTTCGCGCGGCTTGCTCTGGGGGGCAAATATGCGCTGTTCGATGGTATCGAGCTCGTCCTCCAGGCTGTCGAGAATCGGGAAGTAGCGATCGACCACCGCATCGATGAGCGCATACAAGACAAAGCCCGGACCCTGGCGCAGCAGCTGCGGCTGCCGCTCGCAGCGGACGCGCACTTCGGAAAAGCCCTTTTGCGCTTTTCTTCGCACCGACAGTACGTAATGAGGGCCCGCGAAGATGGCCAGTTCTCCCAGACGATATTCGGCCCCTTCAGGCTCGACAAGATGCAATACGGTAAAGAGACAGTCGCCATACTCCTCGACCTTTGGCCGCTGGTGGCCGGTCAGCGCGTCCTCGACGGCCAAGGGATGCAAGTCGAATAATTTCTGCATCTCCGTCAGTTCGGCCGCCGCCGGTTCGAATAACGCCACCCATACGAAGCATTGCGGCCGATGCAAGTATTCGGGAACCTGTGCGAGGGCAATGTCGCCGAGTTTGGTGCCATCCTGGTATGCGGCGCAGCTGATGAGCATTTAAGAACTTAAGGCAAAGGAGCCAAGGTCGGCGGCGCGGCGATATTTGCCTCCGCGGCGGGTAGCGGCTTAGGCTCGCGCGCCGCCGCATTGGATTTATCCAGCGCCAGCGTGAGCGTGACGTTCAGGCCCGGATTGTTATCCTCGAGCTCCAGCGCACTGCCGTGCAGCTTTGCCACCGCCTGGACCAGGCTTAACCCAAGTCCCACACCCGGGGTGCCGCGGCTGGCATCGCCGCGGTAGAAGCGCTCGACTACTTTGGTTTTTTCCAGTTCGCCGATTCCGGGACCATTGTCGGCGACCGATATTTCGGCGAATCCCTCGAGCTTTTGTATGGCCACCTCGATCGTGCCGGACTGCGGCGCGTATTTGAGCGCATTGTCGATGAGATTGCTCAAAGCTTGGGCCAGAAGCACCGGATCCCCCGATACCCACAGCGGTCCGCTCGATCGGAACTTAAGGTCGATACCCTTCAGTTCCGCGGCCGGTTCGTAAAACTCAACCGCATTGGCAGCCAGATCGGAGACATCGAATGGCACGAAGCCGGAGCGGCGCATACCGGCATCAATTTCCGCGAGCCGCAGTAACGCATCGAAAATTCGGATGACACGATCGACATCCGCCACGGCGCCGTCGATCTCGGCATACGTGTCTTCCGTGGAAGGCCGTATCAGGGACAGCTCCTCCAGCCTCGAGCGCAGTTCTGCCAGCGGTGTGCGCAAGTCGTGCGCGATGGAATTGGACACATTACGCACGCCATGTACGAGAAGCTCGATCTGATCGAGCAGGCCGTTGATCGTGCGCGACAGCGTGTTGAGCTCATCGTCGCTCAGGTGAGTCGGCAGTCTGTGCTTCAAATCGCCGTGGATGATCGCCGACACGGTCTGGCGGATGCTGTTCACCCTCGACATCAATGCCCGACGCGTGATGACGCCCACGAGCAAACCGGCGATACACAGCACGGCAACGGCGGCCGTCAGTCCGTACCAGAATCGAGTTTGCAGCGGCTGAAACAGAGCATTGTCTCGGCCCACCAACAGAGTGTAATTACCGAGCGTCGCGACATGCACCAGGGCGTTCTGATTGCCGTGGTCGCGGACTTGTACCTGAACATAATAATCGCCGGGCTTCGCCGGCACCGTGGCCGGCCAATCCTGCAGGTTGCCGGCTAGCGGGTGCCGAGAAGCGTCCGTCAGAAGGAGAATTCTTTCCCCCACGATTTGCATGCCCACGCGCGCATCGATAAAGCTCTTCAATGCATCGACGCCATTGCGGCGGTATAAATCGGTGAGGCGCTGCGCATCGGCCTGCAGAATTTCGGCGCGCTCGTCTTGAATGGTGATTTGCCAGGCATACCACAGCGGCGCAGCGAACAGCACCAATGCCGTCAATCCCAGCGCGACATAGCCCAGCGCCAGCGATAGCGCGGACGAGCGCATCATGCTAGTCACTTGCCGTCACCGTGTACCCGGCGTTGCGCACGGTGCGAAGCAACGGACGCTCGAACTCCGCGTCGATTTTCTGCCGCAGCTTGCTGATGTGCACGTCGACAACATTCGTTTGCGGGTCAAAATGGTAGTCCCAGACATTTTCCAACAGCATGGT
>JAQGOD010000027.1 GCA_028293775.1 Gammaproteobacteria bacterium | reverse complement strand
GAGTCGCGGTGCCGAAAGGAGCCGCCGCCTAGGGCTGTAAGCGTTAGGCGGCCGCCTTTTTCGCCTTGCGGCGTTTCGGCGTTGCAGCCGACTCAGTCTCTTCGGCCGCAGGCGCGGCTTTCTTGGTCTTTTTGGGCGCGGCCTTCGGAGCCTTGGCCGCCTTATCGTCGTTCTTTTCTGCCGCTACAACCTTGGGATCGACCAGTTGCATCAAAGCCATATCCGCCGAATCGCCGGGACGCGGTTCCATCTTCAGTATCCGCGTGTATCCGCCGGCGCGCGCCTTGAAACGCGGACCCAAGTCGGCGAACAGCTTTTCAACTACCGTGTCATCGCGCAAACGCGCGTAGGCCAAGCGCCGCATGGCCACCGAATCGACCTTGGCCAACGTGATCAGGGGTTCCACTACGCGGCGTAATTCCTTGGCCTTCGGGACTGTCGTGCGAATGCTCTCGTGCTGCAGCAACGAAGTCGCCATATTGCGCAACATCGCGTGCCGATGCGAGGCATTTCGCGATAGCTGGCGGCCGCTATTTCTGTGACGCATGTTCTTCTCTTAGCTCGTTTTTCAGCTTAAATGCCGTCGCGCTCATCGTCGCGCTTCAATCCCGGCGGCGGCCAATTGTCGATACGCATACCTAAGGTCAGGCCATGGCTCTCGAGAACCTCTTTGATCTCGGTCAGCGACTTCTTGCCCAAATTAGGCGTGCGCAACAATTCCACTTCCGTACGCTGCACCAGATCGCCGATATAGTGGATGTTCTCCGCTTTCAGACAATTGGCTGAGCGAACGGTAAGCTCCAATTCATCGACGGGACGCAGCAGAATCGGATCGAACTGCGTTTCGGTCGCTTTGGTGGTCGACTCGTCTTGGCCCTGCAGATCGACGAACACCGACAGTTGATCCTTGAGAATCCCGCCGGCACGGCGAATCGCCTCTTCCGGATCAATCGTCCCGTTGGTCTCAATATCCAGAATCAGCTTGTCCAGGTCGGTGCGCTGCTCCACACGAGCGCTCTCGACGTTATACGTCACCTTGCGCACCGGGCTGAATGAGGCATCCAGCTGCAGGCGCCCGATGGCGCGCGTCTGCTCTTCAAAAGCCATACGCTGTGCGGCGGGACGATAACCGCGTCCGCGTTCTACTTTGAGAGACATCGACAACTCGCCGGCCTTCGTCAGGTTGGCGATGACGAGGTCAGGGTTCAAAATTTCGATGTCGTGATCACCGGCAATATCGCCGGCCGTCACGGGGCCCGGGCCCTTCTTGTGCAAGCGCACCTCGGCCACGTCGCGCGTATGCATGCGAATGGCCACCGCCTTCAAATTTAGAAGGATGTCGACCACATCTTCCTGCACGCCCTCGATGGCGGTGTACTCGTGCAGCACGCCTTCAATTTCGATCTCGGTGATCGCTGCCCCAGGCAAGGAGGACAGCAACACACGGCGCAGCGCATTGCCCAGCGTATGACCGAAACCGCGTTCAAACGGCTCGATCACGATGCGCGCATGCCGAGGCGACACGGGTTGTACTTTGACGACCCGCGGTTTCAAAAATTCATTGATCGATCCCTGCATGGATTTCACCTACGTTTACTTAACCGGGGACAACGCGGCTATAAGCCGCGATGCGTTACTTGGAATACAATTCGACGACGAGGCTCTCATTGATGTCCGGCAGAATTTCCTGCCGATCGGGGACTGATTTCAATATTCCCGAGAACTTCTTATCGTCCACTTCGACCCAGTCCGGAAAACCGACCTGGGATGCGATGGTCAGGGCAGCCGTGATACGCGTCTGCTTCTTGGCCTTCTCTCGCAAACTGATGACATCACCGGCCTTGCACTGATACGAGGCAATATTGACCAGCTTGTCATTCACCGACACGGCCTTGTGGCTCACCAGCTGCCGGGCTTCGGCACGCGTGGAGGCGAACCCCATGCGGTAGACCACATTGTCCAAGCGGCATTCCAAAAATTGCAGCAAGGTCTCGCCGGTGGCACCGGGGCGGCCCGCGGCCTTCTGGTAATAATTTCGGAATTGACGCTCCAGAACGCCATACATGCGGCGCAATTTCTGCTTCTCGCGCAGCTGCAGGCCGTATTCCGACAATCGCTGCTTGCGCTCGCTCTTCACGCCGCCCGGTGGCACCTCGAGCTTGCACTTGGACTCGAGAGGCTTCACGCCGCTCTTCAGGAACAGATCGGTTCCCTCGCGACGAGACAGCTTGCACTTCGGACCGGTATATTTTGCCATTGCGAACCTTTTTGACTGAACGTGCTTAGACG
Source organism: Gammaproteobacteria bacterium (assembly GCA_028293775.1). Next base: position 1,609 of record JAQGOD010000027.1, on the reverse strand, counting down.
CGGCGCTTTTTGGGCGGACGGCAGCCGTTATGCGGGATCGGCGTGACGTCTTCAATGTTGGTGATTTTCAAACCGCAGCCGTTGAGTGCTCGCACCGCCGATTCTCGGCCCGGGCCGGGGCCCATGACTCGCACTTCGACATTCTTCACGCCATGCTCTTGAGCGGCCGTGCCGGCGCGCTCCGCGGCGACTTGGGCCGCAAAGGGCGTGGATTTGCGCGAACCACGATAGCCGCAACCACCGGAGGTAGCCCATGACAGCGTATTGCCCTGCCGATCGGTAATCGTAATGATCGTGTTGTTGAAAGAGGCGTGCACGTGTGCGATCGCATCGAGCACGTTCTTGCGAACTTTCTTGCGCGCAGGCTTGGCCCCTTGGGCGGCCGCGGCCGCTTGCTGCGTATTTTGTTTCGGATCAGCCATGGATAGTTACCTTGTTAAACCTTGCCCGGCGGCGCGTTCATCTTCACCGCTTGCTTGCGCGGACCTTTGCGCGTACGTGCGTTGGTGCGCGTGCGCTGCCCGCGCAGGGGCAGGCCCTTGCGATGACGGATGCCTCGATAGCAGCCCAAATCCATCAAGCGCTTGATGTTCATTGATACTTCGCGGCGCAGATCGCCCTCGACCGCGAACTTCGCCACCTGAGAGCGCAGCGAGGCCACTTCCGCATCGGTTAGGTCCTTGACCTTGACCTGATACTTCACGCCGGCCGCGTCGCAGATGCGCGCGGAACGGCTGCGGCCGATGCCGAAAATGTGAGTCAGGCCGATGACCACATGCTTGTTCATCGGTATGTTGATGCCGGCGATACGCGCCATCTACTTCTCCACCTGCGCCCTCGAAAAAAAGCGCGCTAGTATATTAGAAAACCCTTTATAAATCAATTAACCCTGCCGTTGCTTATGGCGGGCGTCCGATGAACAAATGATGTAAACGATGCCGCGTCGCCGCACGACTTTGCAGTTTTTGCAGATCTTCTTCACCGAAGGACGAACTTTCATTTCTTAGCTCCAATGCCTCGAAGGCTGGCCTTTTTCATCAGGCCCTCGTATTGCTGCGACATCATGTGAGACTGCAGCTGTGCGACGAAATCCATGACTCCAACCACAATGATCAGCAGCGACGTGCCGCCGAACTGAAACGGAATCGCTGGGTTCACCATGCGGATAATTTCGGGCAGCAAGCACACCGCCATGATGTAAAGGCCGCCCCACAACGTCAGCCGGGTCAGCACCTTGTCCAGATACTCGCCGGTCTGCAGGCCGGGCCGGATGCCGGGAATGAAGGCGCCGGCCTTCTTGAGGTTCTCGGCCGTGTCACGGGCGTCATACACCAGTGCCACGTAGAAGAAGGCAAATCCAATGCCCAGCAATCCAAACAGCACGACGTGCAGGGGCTGTCCATAATTGAGGATGGCAGCGATCTTTTGCAAGGTCCTCTGGATGACATTGGGGTTCGGGCTATTGCCGAAAAATTGGGCAATCGTGGCCGGAAACACCAGCAGGCTCGAGGCAAAGATCGGCGGAATGACGCCGGCCATGTTCAATTTGAACGGCAGGTGGGTGCTCTGGCCCTGCATCATGCGCCGCCCTACTTGCCGTTTGGCGTAG
>JAQGOD010000519.1 GCA_028293775.1 Gammaproteobacteria bacterium | reverse complement strand
AGGCGCTGGTGATTCCGCATGCCTGCTTCGGGCACAACAGTTTCTCCAAGAGCAATTATCTGTTCACGCAATGGACGCAGCCGGAGGCAGTGCTCGACTACATGCTGTTTGCCCGCAACTACATCGCTGACTGCGAGGAGCGCCATGGCGCAGCGCAAGTCGAGCAGACTCTCGATGCGCTGCATGCGCTGCGCGACCAGGGTCTCGACAAGTACAAGCGACCGCGCAAGCTTGACACGCGCAAGGAGCGCGCCGAACAGGCAAAGCGGCTGGCGGATGCCAAGGAGGCGATGCGGCAAGGCGAATACTACAGTGTTGTGCCCCACGCGCCGAAGTCGGCGGATGCTGCACCGACGTTTCCCAAGGAGCCCGAAGAGAATCTGCTGTATTTCATCGAGAAGCACGCGCCAAAGCTCGAGCCTTGGCAGCGCGAGCTGGCGCGCATCGTGCGCAAGATTGCGCAGTACTTCTATCCGCAGCGACAGACTCAGGTCATGAACGAAGGCTGGGCGACGTTTTGGCATCACCGCCTGATCAACGACATGTACGATGCGGGACAGATCGATCCGGGTATACTCCTCGAGTGCCTGCATTCGCACACGAACGTCGTCAGGCAGCAGGACTATGCGCCATTGAATCCTTACGCCCTGGGGTTCGCGGCGTGGAACGAAATCAAGCGCGTGTGCGAGTCACCGACCGATGAGGACCGGGAATATCTGCCGGGCATCGCGGGCAAGGATTGGCTCGAGACCTTCCACGACGTCATGCGAAACTATCGTGACGAGAGCTTCTTGCTGCAGTTCTTGACGCCCAAATTGGTGCGCGACTTTCGTTTGATGAACATCCAGACCAGCGAGGGGCTGGACCATTGGATCGTCAGCGATACCGCCGGCTCCGACGGCTTTAAAGCGATTCGCACACAATTGGCTGCCTCATATCGCCTCGAGTCCTACCTGCCCGAGATATCGGTGGTGCGCTACGGTCGAGATTCCGATAGAAAGCTCACCTTGCAGCATCAAAGCTACAACGAACGGTTGCTTCTGGGAGATGAAGCCGAGCAATCCCTCAAGCACCTGCGCTGGCTGTGGGGGTTCGATGTGTCGCTCGAAGCGGTTGACCAGAACGGAAAGACGCTCAAAACCTACTGACGATTTAGTCATGTGCAACGAAGCGACAGAGTTGACGTCGGACGCGCAGGCGGGCGATTGGGCCAAGGTCAGCGAGCTGATTCGTGCGATCCAAGTCGCGCTGCTCACCACGGTCGATCGCGACGGACATTTTCATACGCGCCCGGTGCAGACGCTGAGAGTGGACGAGGGCGAGACCCTGTGGTTCTTTACCGATTGGAGCACCCCTAAAATCGATGAGATTCGACATGACGTCCGGGTGAGTCTCGGATATGCGGATCCTGCCAAGAATGTGTATGTGGCCATCAGCGGCGCGGCAAGCCTGCTTCGAGATCCGCAAAAAGCCAAAGAGTTGTGGAGCATCGAGCAACGCGCGTATTACCCGAAGGGGCCCGAGGACGAGCGCCTCGCGCTCCTGCGCGTGCGCATCGATCGAGCGGAATATTGGATTGCGCCGGGCCGCGTGTCTCATCTGGTCGCGGCGGCCAAAGCTACCGTGACAGGGACTCCCGCCGGAGTGCTCGGAGAAAACCGCAAGCTTGAATGAGCGATAGATGCCTTCAGCGCTGCGCGCGTTGCGTTGCAGGCAGCACTCCCGCATTCTAGGCGCCCCTTGGGTAGAAGCCTTAAGAGATGCCGTGAACGTCGGATCGATCAATCCCGCTGATTTCGTCGGCGCAACTTGTTATCCATGACGGAATCTCCGCGGGCCGTCTTTCTCAGCTATGCATCCGAAGACGCCGACGTCGCCTTGCGGATCTGCGAGGCGCTGCGCACCGCCGGTATCGAGGTGTGGCTAGACCAGAGCGAGCTTCGGGGCGGCGATGCCTGGGATGCCACGATCCGCAGGCACATAAAGACCTGTTCGCTATTCATCCCTTTGATTTCCGCGAGTTCGCGTCTACGCGCCGAGGGGTATTTCCGCCTCGAATGGAAGCTCGCAGTGGATCGATCGCATTTGATGGCGGCCGACAAGCCGTTCCTGGTGCCGGTGGTGATCGATGGCACGCACGAAGGGGATGCCCGGGTGCCGGAGAAGTTCTGGGAGGTGCAGTGGACACGTCTGCCGAATGGAGAGCCGTCACCCTCCTTCATTGAACGAGTGGGGCGCCTGCTCGCCGCGCCGGCCGCCACCGCGCCGACAGCCACCGCGCCGGCCGCGGCTGCGGCGGCGGCGAGCCACGGTGGTTTTGCGCACACCGCCGGGTGGCCGCTCGGGCCCGAGGCAGTCCGGCCGCGAAAATCATGGCCGATGCGCATCGGTTTGGCGCTTTTGAGCGCAGTGCTCATCTTCGGTACCGCTTACGTCTTGCTCGGCCGGTGGCGACCCACCCCGCCTCCTACAGCCCCGGGATCCCGGACGACCGCCGCGCCGATGAGCGAGCAGTCGATCGCGATCCTGCCGTTCGTTGATATGAGCGAAAAAAAGGACCAAGAGTACTTTTCAGACGGCATTTCGGAAGAGCTGATCGACCTCGTCACGCGAGGGACTACCTTGCGGGTGCCGGCCCGCACCTCATCTTTCTACTTTAAGGGCAAACAGGTCACGATCGACGAGGTGGCGAAAGCGCTTGGGGTCACGCATGTGCTCGAAGGCAGCATCCGCAAATCAGGTAACACCATTCGGGTGACAGTGCAGTTGATCCGCGCCAACGATGGATACCATCTCTGGTCCGCGACCTACGACCGCGAGCTGAAGGACATCTTCAAGGTCCAGGACGACATCGCTGCCGCTGTGGTCGAGGTGTTGAAGACCAGGCTTGCGGCGCCCGCGGCGGTCATTTTGGGACGGCCCGCCAATCCGGAGGCCTATAGCGAATTCCTGCTCGGCAAGGAGTTGTTCAACCGCGGCAATCCGGCCAGTTTCAAGAGCGCGGTCGAGGCTTTCCATCGGGCGATCACGCTCGATGCCAATTACGCGGCAGCGTACGCGGGACTTGCGATGGCCGAAGCCTACTGGGCTGACAACGGCGGCGAGCCGGCCGACGTGGAGCGTGCGCTCACAAACGCCGATCAGGCGATCGCGCTTGCGCCGAATCTGGCCGATGGCTACGTGGCGCGCGGCTGGTTGCGTATCAGCCGCAAATGGGACTGGGCGGGGGCGCAGGCGGATCTCGAGAAGGCGCTGCAGCTCGATGCCGGCGACAGCACCACCGAGCGCCGCTACGGCAGCTTGATGGCCGCTCTCGGCCGAGTACCGGAAGGAATTTCCGCCGCCAAGAAAGCGATAGATGCGGATCCCTTGTCGAACGCCGCATGGGGCAATCTGGGCGTCTACCACAACGGCCTCGGACAGTTTGTCGCCGCGCGCAAGGCACTAAAACGGGCGCTCGAGATCAATCCGGATTCGGTGTACGCGCATTGGAATCTCGGGCTGACCGAGTTGCTTGAGGGCCACGCTGACACGGCGCTGGCGGAATTTCCCGAGTCGAACGCGACCGCCTTCCATCAAGCCGGCATCGCGATGGCGCAGTACTCGCTGCATCATGCCGCGCAATCGCAGACGGCGCTCGACGCGCTCCTGGCGACGATGACCGAGCGCTGGGCCTATCAGATCGCGGAAGTGTATGCCTGGCGCGGTGAACGCGATCAGGCCTTCGATTGGTTGCGGCGTGCGTACACCCAGCACGACGGTGGGCTGATCCAAGTCAAATACGATCCACTGCTGACATCGCTGCGCAGCGACGCGCGCTACGCAGCGATGCTGCGGCAGATGAACCTGCCGCCCTGAAGTGCTGCGGCGGCCGCAGGCCTAAAGGTCAGTCGTGTTTCCGCTCATCCTCGCAGGCAGTCAGGACGGTCGCAAAATTCGACGCGCCGCTGCGCAGCGTTGCGCCCGGCTTAGCAGGATCCGCAACGGTCGCGACGGTAAAATAGGTATAGGGTTTGCTGTTGCCCTGACACTCATCCGAGTGGTCACTGCCGTCGTGGTCCTGCTTGATGACGTCGAGATACGTTGTAACCGTGCCGGGCAGAGTCGCCACCAGCACTTTTTTCGACAGCGTGGCCGGTGTGACTGCGCTGCCCGGGACCCGGTAGAGCTGGTAAGTGATCACCGTGCCCACCGGCGGCGCCGCCCAGCTGAGCTTGATGCCGCTCGAGTTGGCGGTCGCGGTCAGCGAACTGGGCGTACCGCCGCCGGCCGACGCGGCCACCTGCGGAGTCGGCTCACCTTTGCTCAACGGACCGTAGAGCGGCGCGCCGAGGTCGCCATATCCCAGATCACCGTAGCCTAAGTCGCCGTACCCCAGATCGCCGTAGCCTAAGTCCCCATAGCCCAAATCCCCGTAGCCTAAGTCGCCATAGCCCAAGTCGCCGTAACCCAGATCGGTGATCTGCGTATCGAGCGACAGCCCGCCACCCAACGGCGGTGCCGGCGGTATCGGCGCAATTCCCGTGGCGGGATCGACCACGCTATAGCTCAAGGCTCGGCTGCCGACGCTGCGGCGAGCGCCGACCTGGCGCAGGTCCATGGTCGCGTAGTCATTCGCGCCGGTAAACGTCTCCCCCAGAGCGCCGTCAAAATTGGCGTTTTGAGATTGCGTACCGGAGATGACGCCGTTGGCGTTCCAGTCTACCGCCGCACCGCTGTTCGGATCGGCGTCGGCAGTGATATAGGCCGGCTCCGCTGGGCTGACGAGCGTGCCGTCGCAGTGCCGCGATGCGGGGCTGGCGCCGAGCGCAGAATTGATGGAGTTACCCAGCGGCGCGTACCAGCGCGCCCGATAAATGGCCGTGGTACCGAAGCCCGTCGCCTCCACCAGCGCGTTCTCGTTGAGCGTCGGCAGGAGCTGGCGCGAATAGTCGATCACCGGCACGCCCTGGCTGTTCCATAGCCCGCGCACTTGAAACAGGTAGTTCATTACGCTCTGGTAGTTGGGTTTGCAGTTGGCCTCGAGCAGCCCGGAAGACAGCACGCCGCTATGGCGCAGCCCAAAATTGTGGCCGAGCTCATGCATCAGCGTGGAGCCTTGCACGAAGGTGGTGCCGACTTCTTTGTCCCAAAGACCCAACGTGATCATCAGGTCGCCGCCATTCGTGTCGGCTATCCCGGAGTTCGCGGCCGGTTGCAGAGGATTCTCGATCGACGGGTAACCGAGTGCGTGCGCAATGAGCGCATAGTGAAAGATGTCCTTGCGATTGCGGGGCATGCGCGGTTCGCAGCCAGCCTGACCGACGGCGCAGGTGATCTTATGTGTCGCGACATCGACCGGCGCGTCGCGATAGGCGCGCTCGCCGTTCTTCCAGCCGACCACGCCCGCGTAGCCGGGGAATGCGCAGGCTGCGGGTGGACTCGAACCGGCCAGCGTGCCTGCCGCGGTACACAGAGTTTCCGAAATGACGCCGCCCTTCGTTCCGCCGCTGACGGGGACGATGGCGCAATCGGGCGTCCACGTTGCGGTCGCTGCGCAGCTGCCGGCTGTGACGGTCGCGGGCGGCTGATAGTTACTGCCCACATCGAAATGGATCTGGATCGGGCACTGGCCTGACGCTGCTGTCGGCGAACAGTTGCCCTGGGCGATCAGCGACGGACGGGGCGCCGCATTGTGAAAGGCAGTGGCGACGGCATCGAGCGCCGGCTTCGTCGGTAAGTGCGTGTGGCCGTCGCTACCCACCATGTAGTCGATCTGAACGAACACGTCCTGGACGTCCGCGTTCGAGCCCATGGCCTGCAGATCGGGCAACGCCTCACCGGTGGGCTCCGTAAGCGGCCAACTGCCGTAGACGGACGCGAGCCGCGACGGCTTCGACGACCACTCGGACTGTGATTCCCACACATCGAGCAGCCCATCGCCGTCGCGATCCTGAACTACCGTGCTGAGCACGGACGCCCCGAAAGTCAGGCAGCCGCAAGTGTTTTTCGTGTTGCCGGTGACGGAAATCCCCGCCTTCATCGCGCCGGGCTCGAGCGGTAGGGGAAACGTAATGACATCGATACCGGTTGCGGTCGCGCCGGTCGGATTGCCGCCGCCGCCACTGCCCACGAACGGGTTGGTCGCGACGCGCACGTAATCTGCAGCAGCAAGGGTGCTCGTGACTTGCACAGCATCGGTCAACGCCGGGCGGCCGTTACCGACGATTTGCGTCAGCTTTGCGTTCGGAGCACTGCGCGAGGCTTCGTAGAAACCTTCCATGGGGAGCGACAGCGGAGCGCCTTTGCTCAGTGTGAAGCCGCCGTCGTAAATCACGATCGACTTGAGCGGCATCTTGGGTGCCGAGTAAGCGAGCGGCAAGGTCGTCGCGTCATATCCCGCCACGCGGTAGACCACAATCAAGCCCGCACCCAGCGTCGATGGCAGTCGGCCTACGCGGCCTGCATCCGGCAGCGAGACCTCATGCGGGCCTGCTACCACGACCTGCACTGCTTTCGTCGGATCGCTGGGCGTGATGCGCTGGAAGTAGGGCAGCACGTCGGAACGATAAACGTAGACGCTCGAGCTGGCGCCGCCGCCGCCCTCGTCTTCGCGGTCGTCACCGCCGCTTGCGGCGCAGCCGGGTGAACCGCCCGAATTGACCAGCACGGCACTACGGCTGATGTCGTTCTTCTGAAACCGAGCGCCGGCCAGCGTGGAGGAGACCGGTCCGCTGTTGGGGCCAAGGGTTTCCCAGTAGAGATAAGCCGCGACGATCTCGGCGCCCGCCGGAACCTGGCTGGGATCGATGGTGATCGTGCCGGTCGCAATGCCGTTGACGCCCTTGCCGCGCAGCCCGACGCCCGCGGCGACGTAGTCACCGGTAACAAAGTAGTTCTTGAAAAAGCTTAAGGCCTGATGGGCTTGCGCGGCCGGTGCTCCGAGCACGATCAAGGCGACAGCCAAAAGGAATGAGCGCGCAGGCATGCCGCGGCAACTTACGGTAGTGCTCTTCAAGGCTTTGTTCTCCCTTCCCCTATTTTGTCGGGTAACTCTAACAACTTTTGCCGCCGCATGCTGCTCCGTCAGCATCGTTTGCGTCGGCATTGCCGAAGTCCGGATCGGATGTGCGCTTAGTTTTTTCTTGAAACAATTTGGACACATTGGTGCGCGTGCAAGCGCGAACCATTGAATCGTTTGCGCCGCACCAACGGGGATATGTAAGACATAATCCGCCGAGCGCTCACCTCATTGAGCAAGAACCTCGCCAGGCTGATCTTTTATCAGCATTTCCAGAGCAGCGAAGGTCGCAGGATTCCCCATGTACAAGAGGCGCAATTAGGCGTAGGAGCACGGCGGTTGCCGTGCGCGTTCAATCCTCCGCTTCGTACACGAGCAGAGAAGCGCCGGTATTGCCGTGGGAAGGGGATGCTAAATAGACTTTGTCGCGCTTTGCATAGAAGGTTCCCGTCCGAGTGCCAACGGAGGTTGCGGTCCTATCCATCGGCACATAGTGATCAGGATCCGTCTGTTCGAATACGCTGATAAAGCCTTCTCCACCGGGGATGTAGACGCGGCTGCGCGCTTCATCATAGAAGAGATCGTCCATATCTCCTGCGGTGGCAACACTGGCCACCACTTTTCCCGAGACCGCATCGAGTGCGACCAGGCGTGCCGGCTTTCGCGTGCCAATCAAAATTCGCTGATGAGCCTCATCCAAAGTCAGCGGGAAATTAGCGGCTACGCCGCCCAGTTCCCACGTGGTGATCTTGCCGGTGGTCCTGTTGATGACGGCCACATTTTTTTTGTCCGCCAGGTTAACGAAAATACGCGGGCCTTTGCTTTCGAGCTGAAACCCCTCGGGATGCGCGTCGAGCTTGTAAGTGGTGGGCAATTTTAAGTTGGTCTTCGGATCAATCACGCCGATGGCGCCTTCCCCATAACCCACGTAGATGCGCTTCGCTGCCGCATCGTAGCGCAGATTATCCGGATCCTCGCCGAAATCGATGCTCGCCAGGGGAGCGAACGATGTGCCGTCGAAAATCCTGACACTGCCATCCGCGGCGTTTGCGACCGCGAGGCGATCGAATTCAGGGATGTAGAGGACGCCTTGCGGCTGCGACAGCCCTGTAATGCTATGAATTACTCTGCCGGCGAACACATCCACAATTTCGACCGTGTTGTTCCCAAGAGCCGAGACGATCACCCGCTTTCGCTTCTGGTCGATGGTGAAGTGATCGAGTCGACCTTGCACGCCGGGTAACGGAATTTCCTGCACGAGCCTTAACGGAGGCGATTCGCGGCCGGCCGACCCATTTTGTGCGCGGCTGGGCGTCGACCCCAGAACAACGGAGGCTGCGAGCGCAGCGAGACCCAAATAGCCAACTAGTTTCATCATGACCTCAGCGCCCCACTTTGAAGATGCGGATTTCGGCAGGCTGACCCAGGGCCCTAGGAATGGCGACCACCAACTCGGCCAGTTCCGGGACGAACAACGAGGTCCGCGCATTCGCACCCGTCTCGACGTGAGCAACAGGCTCATAGTGGTCGGGGTCCGTTTGCTGCTGTACGTCCACGAATCCCTCGCCGCCGGAAGCATAAATGCGCCGCGTCGCACGGTCGAAGTAAATCCCATCCAGCGTGTTGACGGTCGGCATGCGCGCTACTTCCTTGCCGGAATCGCTGTCGAGCACCACGATAGTTGCCGGGTTGCGAGTGCCGACGAACAATCGGTGGTGCGCCGCGTCGAGTGCGACAGAGGTAGCGTGGGGATTTCCTTCCAAGGCCCAGGTCTGCTGGATTGCATGCGACTTGCGATCCAACACGAGAATGTGGCCTTTTTCCGGCACAGTGACAAACACTTGCGCGCCTTCACCGACGAGTATGGCTCCGGGGTGCGCTTCGAGCTGGATATTTTCGGCCTCCCGGCCGGAAGTGGCGTCGATCAGCGCGAGCTCGCCATACTCGTTCCCCGCGTCCTTCCCGCCGTGACCGACGTAGACTTGCTTTGCGCGCCGGTCGTAATCGACGAGGTCCGCTCCCAGTGAGAGCTTCTCGGTGTGCAGCAGCGCAAAGGTCTTGCCATCAAAGCTCTTGCACGTCCCGTCCTTGCCGCTCGCGACAAACAGCTTCTTGAGGTCTGGCGCATAGAAGACGCCTTGCGGCTTGCTAAAGCCAGGGAGACGACGCAGCCATTTGCCCGCCCGCAGATCGATGACTTCAACGGTATTGTTTTCCAGAGCCGCGACGAACAGGCGGGCTCCCTTGACGTCGATGCCCATGTGGTCCAGCCGCCCCGAAACGTCGGGCAAGGGAATGGTCTTCGTCAGTTGCAGCGGCTCCGTGCCGCGCGTGGTGGCGCCGACAGCGAGCAGCGAGATCGCCAGGGTCAGCGCTCGCCCGTGATTTCTCAAAAAATTGTCCGGTATTCCCAGAGTGACCACGGCGTTTCTCCCCCTTGCAATAGGCGCTCCCCC
>JAQGOD010000473.1 GCA_028293775.1 Gammaproteobacteria bacterium | reverse complement strand
GCCAAAGAATCTTCAAGCACCGCGACCCAGCCAAAGAAAGCGGCGCGTCGCAGTCCGTTGGAGCGGCTGCGCCGGCAGCTGGTTGAGGTCGAAGCGCGCATCGCTGCGGTGACGGCCGAGCGGATCCTGCTCGAGGCGGAGCTCGCCGCCAATCCGCAGGTGAATAAACTCGGACTGCGGCGCGCGAACCTGCAAAGAGACGCCGCGTATCTTGAGAGCCAATGGATGGAAATCGGCACGGCCATCGAGATCGAAGAGGCGAAAACCGACATCTCATAACGCTATGCTAGGGGGCAATGGGGCATAGCGATCCGCTGTTACAAATCCTGATTCTGCTCGCCGCATCGGTGTGCGTGGTCGCGGCCGTGCGCAAATTGGCGTTGCCTGCGATCTTGGGTTATCTCGCGGTGGGGATGCTGTTGGGGCCGCACGCCCTGGCACTCGCTGCCGGCAATGAGACCACGCAGCTGCTCGCGGACTTCGGCGTCGTGTTCTTGGTCTTTACTCTGGGGTTGGAGTTCTCGCTGCCGCGGCTGGTGGCGATGCGCTGGGAAGTGCTCGGCGTCGGCGGCGCGCAGGTGCTCATTACCACTGGGTTGGTCGCGGCCATTGCAAGCGTGTTCTTCAATGTAGCCCCGGCGGTCGCCGTGGTGGTCGGCGGGGCTGTCGCCATGTCATCCACTGCCATCATCATCGCGCAGCTTACGGAGCAGTCGGAGAACAATCGCACCCACGGGCGCATTGCCGTCGCCATTTGCCTATTTCAGGACCTGAGCTTTCCCTTGCTTCTCGCCTTGGTGTCGGCGTTGAGTCAAGGTGGGCGCGCCGCCGGCGCCGCGGATATTCTGAGCGCGATCGGCATCGCCGCCCTGGCCCTTCTTTTGGTTCTGGCCGCCGGCCGCTGGCTGCTGCGGCCCTTGTTCCTCATGATCGCCTCGGTGCGCTCCGCGGAGCTGTTCTCGCTGGCCGTGCTGCTCGCCGTGCTCGCTTCGGCGTGGGCCACCCGAGCGGCAGGCTTGTCCCTCGCGCTGGGTGCGTTCCTGGCCGGAATGATGCTGGCGGAAACGGAATTCCGCCACCAGGTCGAGGCTACGATCCGCTCGTACCGCGAAGTGCTTTTGGGCTTGTTCTTCATCACCGTGGGCATGCTGCTCAACGTCGGATTGCTGTTGCGCGATCTACCGGTGGTGATGGCCATCCTCATGGGGATGTTGCTTTTGAAAGCGGCCGTCGTGGCCTTTGTGGCCGAGCCGGCCACCAAGAGCTGGTTCAAATCGTTGCGCACCGGAGTAGTCGTAGCGCAAGGCGGGGAATTCGGATTCGCGTTGCTCATCCTGGTGCTGCGGCGCGAATTGCTCGACCCGGCCATCGTGCAACCCCTGTTGGCGGCCACCGTGTTGAGCATGGGGCTCTCTCCCCTGATCATTCGTCACAATCGGCGCATCACGCGCATCATCTTGCGCGAGTCCGGCAACCCTCAAACCGAGGCGATGCGCCAGGAGCGCATGACCTTGGCCGTCGCCGGCCGGGAGCATGTCGTGATCTGCGGATTCGGTCGCGTGGGCCAGAATATCGCACGGGTCCTGGAGCAAACCGGCTTCGAGTACATTGCACTCGATGTGGATCCTTACCGCATTCGCGTCGGCCGCCAAGTGGGAGATCCGGTGGTTTACGGCGACGCCGGTGAAATCAAGGTATTGGAAAACGTCGGCGTGGCAAGCGCCAGCGTGGTGGTAATCACCTTTGCCAATCCCGATGTGGCCTTGCGCATTTTAAGATCCGTGCGCGAATTGCGCCCCACGGTGCCCATCTTGGTGCGCACCCAGGACGACACCAAGCTTAAGGAGCTGCAGGCGGCCGGCGCCACCGAGGTGGTGCCCGAGACGTTTGAGGCCAGCCTCATGTTGCTGTCTCATCTACTGCTGCTGGTGAAGCTGCCCGTCGGGCAGGTGATTCGCACCGTTAACGACATCCGCAGCCATCGGTACAGCATGCTGCGCCAGTATTTCCGGGCCGCCGGCGCTGAACATCTGGACGAGAGCCACGCCTTTCGCGAAGAGTTGCACAGCGTCATCTTGCCGCCCCAGGCATGGGCGGTCGGGCGCAGCATCACCGATCTCGCCGAGCGGGGTTCGCAAGCCACGGTCAACGCGGTGCGCCGCGATGGGATCGTCGGGCGCGAGCCCTCGCCCGATACGGTCTTCAAGGAGGGCGATGTGGTGGTGGTCTATGGCACCCCGGAGGCCGTGGAACATGCGGAAACCCTGCTGCTGATGGGATAAACCGCTGTTATGTATGATGCATCTCTAAAAAAGCCCTTTACAAAACTCCCGTGAGGATCGCATAGTAGAGTCAGCTGTTTAAGGGCAAACCCGCCGAAAGGTGGGGACGCAAAACCACCGGTCTAAGGGGCTCCCACGAGGAAGCCTGACGATAGCGGGGTCGCCAGTGAATCTTGGAAGCGCTAACGCGCATGCAGAACCGCCAGGTTTTGTGCCCCCGACAGCAAGCGTTCTTAAGCTTGGGCAGTCTTCCGGGGGGAAGCACATGGTTAATAGAGTCATCGATCCGAAAGGCGCGGATTCATCCGGCATTTATCGGCGGCCGCGGCTGGTACTGCGGTTAAAACGCTTCGAAGACTTACCCAGTCTTCTGGAGAAGACCAAGAGTTATCCCACGCCTATTCGCATGGTCGGTGCGGACTATTCGCAGACCCGCTGCGTAGGCGGGGACGGCGGGACCACCGTCGATACCTCAGCCTTGGACAGGATCCTGGAATTTGGGGAAACCACCGTACGGGCCCAGGCCGGTGTACGGGTGCACGCCCTGGTGAAGGCACTGGCGGAACGCGGCCAGGAGCTGCCGTTGACGCCCGAAATGGGTCAAATCTCCTTGGGCGCCATGGCAGTGAGCACCTTGCCGCAGGCCTCCTACCAAGATGGCCTGGCGCAACTGTCCTCCTGCATTTGCGAAGTGAAATTGATCACGCCGCAAGGCAAACAGATGACGGTGACGGATAAGGAGCGCGATTTGATGCGCGTGCTGCGCTCGAGCTTCGGCTTACTCGGCGTGGTGCATGAGGTCGTGGTTCGGGTTCGGCCATTGACGCCCGTCAAGATCGATTACCAAGTGATGACCCTGAAGGAATTCGCCGCCCGCTATCCGAAACTGATCAGCGCTCCGGGCGCGCTGCGCCTGCATGTCTCGCCCTTTCATGACCGCATTACCATCGAGCGCCGATTGCTCGATGAGTCAGCGGAGATCAACCGCTCGGGAATCTGGCAAATCAAGAAATCGGTGATGCGCAATGTGCTGCCGGCGTTCGGCTCCACGGTGGGCAGCGTTCTGGCCGCGCCCGGCCTGCGCAATGCCGTGCTCTCGGGCATGCACCGTGCCCTGAGCGGCGGCACTAAAGGCGTGATGATGTATTCGCACGAATGGATGCGCGACATGCCGAAGGAAGCGTGGAAGGCGCGTCATACCTACAGCATGTGGGCCTTCCCGCAGGCCGATTACCCCAAAGTGGTCAGCGGCTATTTCGACTTCTGCAAGTCCTACTACAAGCAGCATCGATACCGCGGCAATGTCGTGAGCGGCGCAAGCCGGCTGCATCAGGATCGCGGTTCGTTGTTCAGTGCAAGCTATTCGGGACCGATGTTCACCCTGGAGCCCTCATCGAGCGGAGAACAGGGATGGGATGACTTCCTCATTGACTTCAATGATTTCGCGTCCTCGTACGGCGGTACGCCCACCTTCAATCAAACGCGCGCCTTGCAGCCTGAACACGTGGCGAAATCCTTCGGCGAGCGCGCCAAGCTGTTTCGCGCGCTGCGCCAACGCACGGACCCTCTGAACAGGCTGCGCAACAGTTACTTTGCGTATCTTTTAGGCTGACCTTTCGGCGAGGTTACAGGCCCGAGACGATCTTTGCCTTGATCGATTCGAACTCCGAATCGCTGATGAGCTTGGCATCGAGCATTTCGCGCGCCTGGCGCAAACGGCGCGTCGGTTCCGATTCGCCCGAGGCGCTATCCGTGCCGGCGTACGCGGGCTGATTGCCGTTGATCTGCACGCCGCCGGATTTTGCGCGCAGTTCCTCCAGTTCGCGCACGCGGCGCTTCTCCCGCCACACCTGATCGTGTTGCTGACAGATCCGATACATGGCCTGCGCCTGTTCCTTGTGCAGGCCCGTGAAGGTCCAGACGCGGTTCACTTCCGCGCCGATGTTGAGGTCCGAACTGCTTTGCGCGACCACCGTCAGGTCCGCGGCGATGATTCCGGCGCTGATGCGGGTTTCCTTGAGATCCTGCCAGCGAATGTCCGCCGAATCATAGCCGCCGACCAGGCGCCGGTTGAGCGAAATGAAACGGCCGCTGGTGGCCGCGATCAAGGTGCGCCGATGCGTGAGTGCATATATACGCCGCTGCGCGGCCCAGGCTTCCAGTGTCTCGCCGGTCGTCAGCAAGCTCTCCAGCGTCGCGAGCGCGGCGCCCAATCCGAGAGTTTCGCCCCCGCCGGCCCCGCCCCCTGTATTGATCATGTTCAGGCCTTTTCTTGTAAATGCGCCTCGAGAAACCACAGATATTTGTCGACGTCTCGCGAAATACCCGTGAAAAGATCCGCCGTATCCGCATCGCCCAGCTCATCGGTATCCGTGATGGCGGCACGCATGACCTTGCCGTACACCGACAGCTGCGTCGACAGGTAGAATAAATGATCTTTGCCCGCGGTAATGCTCAAAGGGTAGTTCTTGAGCTTGCTGCGCTTGGCGGCTACCGCGACGGTGCCTTCCGCGGTACCGCCCAAGCTGGTGATGCGCTCGGCGATTTCGTCTATCTGTTCCAACACGGCGTCGGAGATCTTGTCAAAGAGCTCGTGCAGGGCGATGAAATTAGGGCCCTTCACATTCCAATGTGCCTGCTTGATCTGGCTCTGCAGATCGATGGCGTAAGCCAAGGTGTCGTTCAATATCACGGCGATATTGCGTCGAACCTTCTCCGACAGATCGATCTTGGTTTTGTACATGGGCACCCCTTCGAGACAAATACTTTAGGCTATTTTGCACTGCTTTGGCGGCGAAGCCCAAGAAAGAACGTAATGTCGGGCGCGGTGTTGACGGCGGCATCTTCCGCCAAACCGAATTCGATGCGCCAGCGGCCGCTCAAGCGATGCACTGCGCCGACGGTCAGTTGCAGGCTTGGTCCTAGTAACCGTAGATCGCTGTTCTCGACTCGCCGCGTCTGTCCCTCGAGTTGCGCTCGCAACGACCACGCCGAGCTTAGGGCGCCGGTGCCGGCAAATCGCCCGAAGACGGAAGTCTTGTGCGCAGCGCCGGCAAATATCTCATCGCCGAAGGGCTGCGCCACACCCACTTCCGCCGCCAGCTGCCAGCGGAGCCAGCGCACTGCTCCGTGTGCCCAGGCAGCGCCGTCCCAAGCGCCGTCGCCCGTCAGCTTCGAGGCCGATCCGGTGGGCGCTTCGAGTCCACCCCAGAATGACAGCGTCCGCTGCGAATCGTCGATGGGATACCACCCCACGTCACCCGAAACATCGCCGATGCCGGTTTGCGGATGCGTGATATTTACGCGGCTTATCCCTGAGTAAGCGTAGATGATTTCATTGCGGGGATAGAAGGGCCTGTTGCCGGGATTCAAGCCGAACCATCGATGCCAGCGAGCGATGGCCGAATCGAGGAAACCGCCGCTGTCATGAATGATGGGGACCGTGAAGCGATATCGCCAAGCCCGATCGAGGGAATGATCGAAGCTTAAGCCCAGCACATCGCTTTCGCCGTCCACCAGCAAACTTTCGTGTGCCCGGTCCTCTACATTCAGGGTATTGACGATCGAGAAAGTCGCCGACATGCTGAAGTCGTCGGTCAAACGGCTGTCGCTCGGCAGCGGTAAATAGAAGCCGCGCACCAAGGGGTTTTCGTTGCGCACCGCGAAGAATTCATCCGCCCGCGACAGGCCTGGCAAGGACGCAAGCCACGCTGCTGAGGCGATGAGAAGCGGCTGCGCAAGACGCCGTCCGCGGCGTCCGGCGCCGCCATTCAAATTAAATCTCCGAGCGGCGCATGCGCAGCTGGATGGCAGCGGCGATCAGGACTACGCCGGCGGCAACGCCTATCCATGTTTGCGCATTGGTAATAAAGCCGCTTGCATTGATGAAACGCC
Source organism: Gammaproteobacteria bacterium (assembly GCA_028293775.1). Next base: position 1,131 of record JAQGOD010000473.1, on the reverse strand, counting down.
ATATGCTGCCCGGAACGTGGCCGTTGATCTCAACGTCGCTGCCATCCTTCCAACCGGCTCTAAATGCCGCCGCCGGCAAACCCATCAGCCGGCTGTTCAATACCTTGGCCACATAGTGGGTGCTGAAGAATACGCGTTCGACGAGATATAACGCCAGGGGCGGCAGGATGGTCCACAAAATCACCGCGCGCTTGGCCCACGCCGAAACCAACATCAGCCAGCCTGCGACCGGGAGGTACCACACCGCGGTAGTGACAATGACATACACCCACAACACTTGGATTTGCCCCCACACGTCGGGCTGCCACAGCGCGCTGCCGATCGAGGCCCTGGCGCGAATCGAAACGATGAAGGCGGCAATCAACGCGGTCACGTCGGCGGCGACGAAATACACCAGCGGGATGATGACAAGGCCCACCAGCAACTTGGTCAATACCGTGCTGGCATCGGAGATCGGCAGGGACTTCCAAAACAAGATGCTGCGGTCCTTGCGATCCGTATAGAGGCAATCGATCAAGTACCAGCCCGCATACAAGGACATTACGAGATAAAACGCGGTGCCGATGGCGAACAGAAAGATGCCGCCGAAATCATGTGTTTCCACGTGCGAGTTCAAGACCGGGATGTTCACCTGGCCGAAAAGGGCAGCCAGGATCAGCAGTCCGCCGAAGCCGGCGGGAATCATCCATATGGCGCGATTTTCCCAAAACTCTCGGCGAATGAGCCACGTGTTGGTATTCATGCTGCAACTCCGGAAAGCTTGGCCACGAATAAATCGGCGACGCTTGGGGTATGCAGCTCGCCGAATGCTTCCAGTTTCTGCGCGTCGGCGTTTTCGTAATACAGCACCACTTTGCCGAGGATGTGACGCTCATAAAAGGGCTTTTCCATCCGTGCAGCCTCCAAGCGATCCGCCGTTACCGCCACGGCGGCGAAGCGCTTCGCGACATCCTCGAGCGAGGTGTCCACCACGATGCGCCCCCGATCGATGAAGATGATATCGGTGAGCAGATTCTCGACCTCTTCTACCTGATGAGTGGTGATGAGGATGGTGCGCGATTCGTCCATGTAGTCATTGACCAGTGCGTCATAAAAGGAGCGGCGCGCCAGAATATCGAGCCCGAGCGTAGG
>JAQGOD010000447.1 GCA_028293775.1 Gammaproteobacteria bacterium | reverse complement strand
ACTACGGCAAGTATATGCAGCTGCGCACCTACCAAGTGTTCGGCGGCGTCAGCATCAATCCGCAAATCAGCGCTTTGCGCAGCGGCTGCGATATCTTGGTTGCCACTCCGGGCCGCTTGCTCGATCTTGCGCAGCAGCGCGCGGCCGACCTCTCCAAAATCCAAGTGCTGGTTCTCGATGAGGCCGACCGCATGCTGGACATGGGTTTCATACCCGACATTCGCCGCATCATCAAATTGCTGCCGCAGAAGCGCCAAAACCTGCTTTTTTCTGCCACGTACTCGGACGACATCCGCGGCCTGGCCGAGCGTTTGCTGCACAACCCCTTGTCGGTGCAAGTTGCCCCGCGCAATGCGCCCATCGAACTCGTCGAGCAGCGCGCATATCGGGTGCAAAAGGAACAGAAGCGGCACTTACTCGTGCATCTGATCCAGGAAGGACAGTGGCGCCAAGTGCTGATCTTCACCCGCACCAAGCATGGCGCCAATCGCCTGACGCAGCAGCTGGAAGGCGCCGGCATTCAAGCGGCGGCGATCCACGGAAACAAGAGCCAGGCTGCCAGGGTGAAAGCTCTGGATATGTTCAAGCGCGGCCAAGTCACTTGTCTGGTCGCTACCGAAGTCGCCGCTCGCGGCCTCGACATCAAAGAGCTGCCGCAGGTGGTCAACTACGAATTGCCCAACGTCCCTGAGGACTATGTTCATCGCATAGGCCGCACCGGCCGGGCCGGCGCCAACGGCGAAGCGATCTCGTTGGTCTCTTCGGACGAGTCCGGACTGCTGCGTGACATCGAGCGCGTGCTACGCCGCAGTATCCCGACGTTGCCGACACCGGTATTCAAAATTGTTGAATCCGCCTTGCCGCCTGCGCGTGACAACCGCTCGCCGCCAGGTCAGAGCCGTCATGCAGGGCACGGACAACATGGCGGCGGCGCGCGCAGAGACGGGGGAAATTCGGAGCGCCGCGATTCGCGCCGCGCGCCGAATGCTGGGGCCCGTTCAAATACGGGGACTCGCAGTTTCGGTCAAACACGAGGCCGTGCTCGCTAGGAGCCTGTCTGAGTAATCCGCGTGAGCCGCGTTGGCCGGGAGAGGGAGCGGATGCAAGGCGCGCGGTGCCGGCCGTGGTGGACTCCACGGTCAAGCCGTGCAACGCCGCAGACGCCCCTCTCCCGGCCAACCCGACGGGACCGGCCACGGCCATTACTCAGCCAGGCTCCTGAAGTTTCGGCACCATTTCGCGCAGATACTGCGCGAATTCCGATCCCAAGCTCGGATGCTTCAAGCCGTACTCGACCGTGGCTTGCAAGTATCCGAGTTTACTGCCGCAGTCATAGCGCTTTCCCTCGAACTCGAAGGCGTATACGGATTCGCGTTGCATCAGCCGAGCAATGCCGTCGGTGAGCTGTATCTCTCCCCCAGCACCATTGCCTATTTTGGCCAGGTCATCGAAGATCGCGGCGCTCAACAAATAACGTCCCACCACGGCCAGCGTCGAAGCGGCCTTCTCGGGCTTGGGCTTCTCGACGATATGCGACATTTTTCCGACGCGCGGCTCAATCGATTGCTCCAAGCTGACAATTCCGTATTTATCCGTGTCTTGCTTCGGGACATTTTGCACGCCGAGAATGCTCACATGATGTTTCTCGAACACATCCGCCATTTGCTTGAGACAGGGTACCTTGGCATCGATCAGGTCATCCGCCAAATGAACCATGAAGGGCGCATCGCCCACCACCGGGCGGGCGCACAGCACGGCGTGGCCCAAACCCAGCGGCGCTGACTGGCGAATATAAACGCACGATGCCCAACTCGGCAGAATTCCGCGCAATGTATCGAGTAGTTCCTGCTTACCCTGCGCTTGCAGCACAGCCTCAAGCTCGGGGTTCGAATCAAAGTGGTCTTCGATCGCTCGCTTCGAGCTGCCGGTGATGAAAATCAAAGTATCGGCGCCGGCGGACAGCGCTTCGTCGACCGCGTACTGAATGAGCGGCTTATCCACGATAGGAAGCATTTCCTTCGGGCTCGCCTTGGTGACCGGGAGAAATCTGGTGCCGCGTCCCGCAACAGGAAATACAACTGCTTTTACTTGGTGTGCCATTAACCCAGAATAACGGATTTCCAACGGCTTCGCCGTCGGACATTTCTCACACGTTAGCGCAGCTTGACGATGGCGTAAGCCTCGAAACTGTCCCACGAATGGCATGCCGGGCAATGCCAATAAAAATTTCGCCCGGAAAAACCGCATTCATTGCAGCGATATTTCTCCGCGTGCGCCAATAGCGCGCCAATCTCCCGCGCGATGCGCTCTGATTGCGTCGGCCCTTCCTGCCAAACCGCCTGCAGCGTGTTGTCTTGCGAGAAAACTTTTTCAATGGAGGCGCGCAGCGGCGCCGCTGAACCTAGGTTCGCCGCGATCGCCGCGAAAACGAGGCGCTTCAGCTCATCGAAATCTCGCGACTCGGTTTGCGACACCAGCTCGCTCAGAATGGCATCCCGTTCCGCGGGACCCACGAGCTTGAGCAGATGGGGCAGTTCTTCTTGCAGTAGCGTGGGAGACGCTGCGAGCGCCTGGCGCACAAGTTTGACCGCGAGCTCGGGCTGCGCTTCGCGCTCCGCGATCTGAGCACCGAGCAGCGCCGCCCGCGGGAACGCCGCGGCCTCGGCGCGCGCCTCGTTGAGCAGCCCGCGCGCGCCGTCGATGTCGTCGCGCTCGATAGCCAGCGTCGCCAATTCACACAAATAATGAGCCGCCACCGTACGCGCCGGCGCAGCCTTGATGCACGCCAGTTGCCGATAGGCACCGAGCGCCTGCTGCCAGTCATGTTGGCGCTCATACACGCCGCGCAATGCATCGAGTGCGCTCGCCCGCAGGCGCGGTACTTCACTTACTTGCTGAAACAGTCCTTCTGCGCGGTCCAGGACCCCGGCCCGCAAGTAGTCCTGGGCCAGTGCCAGCAGAGCCTGCTCGCGGTGCTCCGGGGCCAGCTCTTTGCGCGCCAGTATATTTTGATGGATACGGATGGCGCGCTCGACTTCTCCGCGACGTCGGTAGAGCGAGCCCAGCGCAAAATGCGTCTCTATCGTTTCCGCATTCGCGTCCATCAACTTCAAGAACATATCGAGCGCCCGGTCCGGCTGCTCGGTGACCAGGTAGTCGAGGCCCGTCAGGTAGTCAGGGTGGAGTTTGCCTAGATGTCCGGTCCAGCGCTTGCCCCAGCCAAAATGGCCGGCAAGAATGCCCAACACGAGTGCCGCCAGCACTAAGCCCCACGTGAGCAGCGGTAAATCGGTCACGTGCCCGTGGCCACTCCGAGCTAATCGCGGATCGGTTGATCCGCACCGTCGTTGACGCGTTCGCGCAAATCTTTACCCGGCTTGAAGTGCGGCACATGCTTGCCGGCCAGGGCGACGGCCTCGCCGGTCTTCGGATTACGCCCCTGGCGAGGCGGCCTAAAGTGCAGCGAGAAGCTGCCGAAGCCCCGTATCTCGATGCGCTCGCCGGTTGCCAACGCATCGCTCATGATTTCCAAAAGTTGCTTAACCGCCAGTTCGACGTCCTTCGCCGGCAGATGCTTCTGTTTCGCCGAAATGATCTCGATGAGTTCCGATTTCGTCATTATCGACCCGTGCCCATCACTAGACATACTTAAAGTGGGCGGCCGCGCGAGCGGCCGCCACCGCTTCCTCAATCCTGCCCGGAGATTTGCTCTTTCAGCAGGTCTCCCAAGCTCGTTCCGGTGGATGAATCGGTCCGATAATTCTGCATAGCTTCCTGCTCCTCATGGATATCCTTCGCCTTGATCGACAGCGAGATACTGCGGCCCTTGCGGTCCACACCGGTGAATCGGGCTTCGACTTCCTCGCCGACCTTGAGCAGCAAGCGGGCATCTTCCACCCGATCGCGCGACAGTTCGGATGCGCGCAGCTGCCCATCCACGCCATTGCCCAGATCAATAATCGCGCCTTTCGCATCGACCTCGCGCACCACGCCTTTGACGATGCTGCCCTTCGGATGCTCGGCGATGTAAGCCGAGAAGGGATCCTTGGCAAGCTGCTTGATGCCCAAGCTGATGCGCTCGCGCTCCGGATCGATCGATAGAACCATGGCATCGACCTGCTGCGCCTTTTGGTAGCTGCGCACAGCCTCTTCGCCTGGCATGTCCCACGAAATATCGGATAGATGCACCAAGCCGTCGATGCCGCCCGCGTGGCCAATGAATATGCCGAAAACGGTAATCGATTTGATTTGCCCGCTGACCTTGTCGCCGCGGTTGTAATTGTCGGCGAATTCCTTCCACGGATTGGCCTTGCACTGCTTCACGCCCAAGCTGATGCGGCGTCGCTCCTCATCGATGTCGAGCACCATGACTTCAACTTCCTGGCCGACGTGCACGACTTTGGCCGGATTGACGTTCTTGTTGGTCCAGTCCATTTCAGAGACATGCACCAAGCCTTCGACGCCCTCTTCGATTTCAACGAAGCAGCCGTAATCCGCAATGTTCGTGACCTTTCCGAACAAGCGAGTGTTGGCCGGATAGCGCCGCGCAATGTTCTGCCAAGGATCCGCACCCAATTGCTTCAAGCCCAACGAAACGCGCTGGCGTTCGCGGTCGAACTTCAATATTCGTACATCGATCTCTTCGCCCACCTTGACCACTTCGGAAGGATGCTTGACACGCTTCCACGCCATGTCGGTGATGTGCAGCAGACCATCGATGCCGCCCAAATCCACGAATGCACCGTAATCGGTGAGGTTCTTGACGACACCCTTGACGGCTGCGCCTTCTTGCAAATTGTCCAGCAACGCAGAACGCTCGGCGCTGTATTCCTGCTCTACCACCGCGCGGCGCGAGACCACGACGTTGTTGCGCTTCTGATCGAGCTTGATGACTTTGAATTCGAGCGGTTTGTTCTCGAGGTACGAAGGATCGCGCACGGGACGCACGTCCACCAGCGATCCTGGCAGGAAAGCCCGCACGTTATCGATCTCAACCGTAAAGCCGCCTTTGACTCGGCCTGTGATGATGCCGATGACGACCTCTTGCTTCTCAAAGGCCGTTTCTAACCGCGTCCAGGTTCGGGCCCGCTTGGCCTTCTCGCGCGAGAGCCTTGTTT
>JAQGOD010000352.1 GCA_028293775.1 Gammaproteobacteria bacterium | reverse complement strand
ACTTTGGGCCCAAAGGTGGCTGCGTAAACCTCTCCCAAGCCCTCGATTCCGCAGGCCGTTCGAAGCTTCAAGAATATGAAGTACCGCCCGCCGAAGCTCGGGGGTGGGTTCGCCACGACGAATACTTTGACGCTGTCGAGTTTCATTTGTGGTCAGTCCTTTGAGTCTCATCGAGCCTGGATTAGATCAGCCGCCTTTTGCGCCACCATGACAGTCGGCGCGTTGGTATTGGCGGACGTCACCGTGGGGAACACCGATGCGTCGACCACGCGCAGCGCATCGATACCGTGCACACGTAGCGACGAGTCGACCACTGAGTTCGCCGCCATGGGTCCCATGCGGCACGTGCTGACGGGGTGATACACGGTCATCGCGCGCGCGCGAAAGTCCGCGAGAATCTGGGGGGCGTCCATGGCGGCGAGATCCGGTTGGATCGGATCACGGATGAGCGAACGGATAGATCGAGTGCGTGCGAGTGCCTGCAACAAGCGGCCTCCTTGCACGACGGCTTCTTCGTCTTCCTTGGTCGACAAATAGTTCGGTGCGATCCTGGGAGGAAGGCGAAAGTCAGGGCTGGTAATGTCGATTCGACCGACGCTGGTGGGGCGGGTCGGCTGATAGCACAAATAAAAACCCGAGAATTTATCAACCTCAATGCTTTTGCGGGTCGCATCGCCGGTGCTGTAGGTAACCGGATTGAAATACAATTGAACCGTAGGACGATCAAGACCGGGCCGTGCGGGAAGAAAGCCACCCATTTGATTGACGCTCAACGCCAAGGGGCCGCGGCGCAAAATAAGATAGCGCAGTCCGGCGATCACTCTTCCAGCAGCCGAGCTAAGTTCGTCGTTCAGTGTCGGCTGGGTCGCACGATAGGAGTAAACCACGGCCAGGTGATCCTGCAAGTGTCCGCCCACGGAAGCGTTGTCCAGAACCGACGCAATTCCTAAGGCGGCGAGCGTGGGTGCAGGTCCGATCCCTGAGAGCTGCAGCACCTGCGGCGAATTCACGGTACCGGCGCATAACAGCACTTCGCGCCTGGCCTGCGCGAATCGCGTTTGGCCGGCACGTACGAATTCCACTCCCAGAGCGCGACGCTGTGCGAAGCGGATCTTACTCACCCACGCATCGGTCTCCAGTTTCACGTTCTCGCGACGCAGTGCCGGACGCAGAAAGGCATCCGCCGCGGAGCGACGCACGCCTTTGCGGATGGTGACTTGGTAGCAGCCGAGTCCCAGCGGATGCTCGCCATTGAAGTCGTCGGTAACCGGTAGATTCAGCTCCGCCGCGGCGTCGAGCCAGTTGCGTCGCATCGGATGAAGAAAGGGCGATACGTCCGCGACATCGAGAGGACCGGTACCCCGCGCATGTCCCTCGGGGTCGATGCGTCGCTCCGACCTTTCGAAGTACGGCTTGACATCATCCCAGCCCCAACCAACATTGCCCAGTTGCCGCCAGTCGTCGAAATCTTGCGGCGCGCCGCGGCAGTAGACCAGTGCGTTGATGGAACTCGAGCCGCCGAGCACGCGTCCACGCGGCCAGTACATGCCGCGCCCGTTGAGGCCGGGGCTTGCGAGCGCTTGATACTTCCAATTGACGCCAGGATCGGCAAAGGTGCGGCCGTAGCCAATCGGTGTCTTGATCCAAAAGCGATTGTCCGAGCCGCCGGCCTCGATGACCAGTACTCGATCGCGGCCGCTCGCGGACAGCCGATCCGCGAGCACGCAACCAGCCGTGCCGGCGCCGATGATTATGTAGTCGAACTCCTCCACAGCGCCTGAGCTTAAACGTTCGGTCCGGCTGCGCTATGCCATTTCGCGATCCGCTCATGTTATTTTTCGACACCCATTGAACGCGACGGCACCTACCGTCGCGCGGCGACAGCGAACCCTGTATGGTGAAGGGGGGTTCGTACTCGAGGTCAGATGAGCGCAACTGCGATTGATGCACCCAGATCCCAGGCACCGTCATCGATTGAACGTTGGTATGTGCTGGTTTTGGTGTGCTTGATTTATGCCATTAACATTGCAGACCGCTATGTCGTCTCGACCGTGCTCGAGCCGATTCGGTTGGACTTGAAGCTGACCGATGCGGGTGTGGCGTTCCTCACGGGTGCGCCGCTGGCCTTTTTTTATGTCGTATTCGGAATCCCAATTTCCTGGCTGGCGGATCGATCGAATCGCCGCAACATTCTCGCCGGATCGCTGGTCATGTGGTCTGCCTTTACGGCGCTGTGCGGAATGTCGACGAATTATTTGCAGTTCCTGCTGGGCCGCATCGGGGTGGGTATCGGTGAAGCGGGCGGCACGCCGCCCTCGACGGCCATCGTCTCGGATTGCTTTCCACCGGACCGGCGTCCCATGGCGATGACGGTGCTGGCCCTGGGCGCTCCCATCGGAGCTTTTTTGGGCGCCGATTTCGCCGGCGCCGTTGCTCATGCATACACCTGGCGAACCGCTTTCATTGCCTTAGGACTGCCCGGCCTCATTGTGGGGGTCATTGTATATCTGACCGTGCGCGAGCCGCGGCGCGGCCGCTTGGATGCCCTGGACGAGGTCATCAAGCCATCATTGATCACGTGCGTGAAGTTCCTGTGGCGGCAAAAGGCCGCGTACCATGTGATCATCGGCGGTGGATTGTGCGCTTTGTGGGGTTGGGGCCTCATATATTGGACGCCGACATTTCTGCAACGCGCCTATAACTTGGATGTCGGCCAGGCGGGCGCGGTCACCGGACATATCCACCTGTGGGGTGGATCGCTCGCGACGATTGGCACCGCCTGGCTCTTGTCTCGGCCATTCATGGCCGATCCACGCCGCGTCGTCTGGCTGCTGGCCGCCGGCATTGGTTTGGCGACGATACCTTCATTCATCGCGTATTGGACGCACTCGCTCGTCCTTTGCAAGGCGATGTTCTGGTTGTTCATACCGTCCATTTACTTCTACATCGGTCCCTGTTTTGGGCTGCTTAACAATCTGGCGCCCTGCCACATGCGCAACATGTTCATTGCCATCTCTTTGTTGGTTGCCAATATTTTGAATTTGATCATAGCGCCCTGGGCGGTCGGATTGCTGAGCGACTGGTTCGCCGGTGCTCAAGCCACCGACGCAGCTTCGCTGCGACTGGCGTTATTGGTACTGGCGCCGACCGGTCTGTGGGCCGCTTATCATTTATACCTGGCGTCGAAGACCATCGTTGCCGATCAACAACGCGCGATTGGTTACACGAAAGCTTGGGTGCCTTGATCTTATGAGCGATTCGCACAACGACCGCAGGTGGCTGCCTCTGAACGCGTTGCGCGCTTTCGAGGGAGTTGCGAAGCACCTGAGCTTCACCGCCGCGGCAAATGCGCTCTTGATTTCGCAGAGTGCATTGTCACGGCACGTGACCGCACTCGAAAAATTGATCGGCGCGCAGTTGTTCGAACGACGCCCGCATGCTTTGGTACTGACCAAGGCCGGCCAACACCTGCTGCCGGCCGTAGTGAAATCATTCGATCGCCTGGAGTATGCTCTCGACGATATTCGCAATGACGGCGCGAGCATTACACGCGTACTACG
>JAQGOD010000405.1 GCA_028293775.1 Gammaproteobacteria bacterium | reverse complement strand
TGGTGGCCCTAGCGAAATTTACCGAGGCTGGGCTCACCGGCTCGGCGGCCATGCTGAGCGAGGCGGTCCATTCCCTTGTCGACACCGTCAATGAGCTGTTGTTGTTGTATGGCATCGCGCGCTCCTCGCGGCCTGCGGATTCGCAGCACCCCCTAGGCTATGCGCGCGAGGTCTATTTCTGGAGCTTCGTCGTGGCGTTGCTCATCTTCACCCTCGGGGCCGGCGTTTCGGCCTACGAGGGCATCCATAGACTGCGTGAGCCGCAACCCATCGAAAGGCCCTTGGTCATCTACCTGGTGCTGGCCGCGTCGCTGGTATTCGAGGGCGGCTCGTGGATCGTGGGGATGCGAGCCTTTCGTGCCACCAAACGCAATTTGGGATGGTGGGCGGCATTTCGGCAGTCAAAAGACCCCCCTGCATTCATCGTTGTCTTCGAGGATTCCGCCGCGGTGCTGGGAATTTTGGTGGCCGCCGCCGGCACCGCCGCCGCCACACTCACGGAGGACAGCCGTTGGGACGGGATTGCCTCCCTGGTCATTGCCGCCATCTTGGCGGGAGTTGCCATGTTGCTGGCGCAAGAGTCGAAGGCCCTGCTCATCGGCGAGCGTGCCGACCCGACCTTGAGCGATGCCATTATTCGAATCGCCGCCGGTATGAGCGGGGTGTGCAAGGCCAACAGCATCGTAACGGTGCAGCTGGCGCCCAACACGGTGACCGCAATGCTAAGCCTGGATTTTTTCGACTATATGCGCGCCCCGGACATCGAACGTGCAGTGGTGGAATTGGAAAAGCAAATCAAACACGCGCATCCCGAAGTCTGGGCAATTTTCGTGAAACCGCAAAGCGTGCAGGTCGCGGCGGAGCGGCGCCGCCAAGGCGAAGCCTTTATGTCGCCCGACGATGTGCTGAGCGACGACGTGCTCACCGGCGGCTAAGCCAAGGATACAACGCTACGGCCAATCGGCACGCGGGTCGAATTTGAAATCGCGCTTCATGCGCTCATAAGCTTCTTTCTCGGCGCTCGATTGCGCCGTGGGGGTCACCAATTTGATGGTAACTATTTGATCGCCGCTCGGACTGCCGGGTAATCCTCTGCCGCGCAGCCGCAGCTTCTGTCCGGACTGCGCGCCGGGCGGCACTGTCAACTCGACAGTCCCGCCTAACGTGGGCACCGCGACCTTCGCGCCCAACGCGGCCTCCCAAGGCGCCAATGGCAGCTCGATTTGCACGTCCTTAATGGCGACCTCGTAAAGATGATGAGCGCGCAACCGGATGCGAAAGATCAGTGAGGTGCGCCCGGCCACGCCTGCTATACGCAGCGACTGGCCTTCGCTAACGCCGGCCGGAATCTGCACATCCACTTGGCGCTGGCGGCCGTTTTCGCTCAAGGTGACGCGACGTTTGGTACCGGCGTACGCCTCTTCCACCGTGACGTCTAGATAACCGGCGTCCGATTCGGCGCGGCCGGCATCGGCGCGGCCGGCATCGGCGTGGCCGGCCGCCCCCATCCCCGCGCCGCCAAAAAGACTGGAGAAGAAATCGCTGAAGCCGTTCAAATCGGTAAACCGCTGCCCTCCCGTCTGCCCGAACCTTTGGGCCCAATCAGGCGGTGGCCTGAATTGCTGTCCGCTGCGAAAATTGCGCCCCAGCTGATCGTAGGCGGCGCGCTTGTCCGGATCGCGCAGCACTTCGTAAGCCTCTTGGACTTCCTTGAATTTATCCTCGGCGTTCTTTTCCTTACTGACATCCGGGTGATACTTGCGGGCCAGCTTGCGATAGGCGCGCTTCACCTCGTCGGCCTCAGCCCCTCGGGTCACGCCGAGAATCTCGTAATAGTCTCTATACTGCATCGCCACTCTAGGGTGTTAAACCCTTGATTTTACACACTTGCAAAAACTTCAATTGTCCTCGCCGCCGACACCCCAGCTTGAAATTGAACCGAAACGTCCCGACCATCAGGATGCCGCGCTACCATATTGCGGTTCGTTTTCCCCATCTAAAGCCCCATGAAACGCATTCTGCTCTTCATTCTCACGAACCTGGCCGTCTTGGCGCTGCTCAGCGCGGTGCTGTTCGTCGTGGAGAATGTGTTCGGCGTGCACCTGCTGCGAGGTGGGACCGGCGGCTTACTCGCATTTGCGGCTATTTTTGGATTCGGCGGGTCGCTCATCTCGCTGGCGCTGTCCAAATGGACCGCCAAGCGCATGATGGGAGTGCGCATTATCGACAGGCCCGATTCCGAACTGGAGCGCTGGCTGGTCGGGGCGGTCAAGCGGATGGCCGACCAGGTGGGCGTGGCGATGCCCGAGGTCGGCATATTCGAGTCGCAGGAAATGAATGCCTTCGCCACGGGCGCGCGGCGCAATGCAGCCTTGGTGGCGGTCAGCAGCGGCCTGCTGCGCAACATGTCCCGCACGCAAGTCGAGGCGGTACTGGGTCACGAAATTTCGCACGTTGCGAATGGTGATATGGTTACTCTCGCGCTATTGCAAGGCGTGTTAAATACGTTCGTAATATTCCTTGCGCGAATCATCGGCGGCATTGTCGACCGAGCGGTCCTGCGCAACGACCGGGAAGAGTCGGGCATTGGTTTTTTCCTGATTACCATGATCGCGCAGTTCTTACTGGGCATACTCGCGAGCATGATCGTATGTTGGTACTCGCGTCGGCGTGAATTTCGCGCCGACCGGGGCGGCGCGGATCTTACCGGCGCCGGCAATATGATCGATGCGCTGCAGGTGTTGAAGCGCAGTCACGGAGCGCCGATGCCGCAGCAGCTGCAGGCGTTCGGCATCAACACGGGTAGCGAGGTTGGCTTCATGCGCTTATTCATGACCCACCCGCCATTGGACGAGCGAATAGCGGCACTCAAGACTTAGGAAGGATATGACGCCAGAAAATGAAATTGTCATCGAGAACCCCACGGCCGTACGCGTGGGGCATGAACTCTCGCGCTGGTTCGGCAACAGCGACTTTGCAACTCGGCCGCCGGAGGCTGTGCCGCTCGATTCCGGGCGCCACATCGATTGGGCCCGCGTTCTGCCGTTTTTGCTGATGCACGTAGTTTGTTTGGCGGTGATCTGGGTGGGCTTCAGCTGGGTCGCGTTGTCGGTGACGATCGCGCTGTATGTGGTGCGCATGTTCGCCATTACGGGTTTTTACCACCGGTATTTTTCCCACCGATCGTTCAAGACCTCGCGCGTCGGACAGTTTATCTTCGGCATGCTCGGGGCCTCGGCGGTGCAGCGCGGACCTATTTGGTGGGCGGCTCATCATCGCCACCATCATGTGCATTCGGACAAGCCGGACGATGTGCACTCGCCTGTGCAGCACGGTTTCTTTTGGAGCCATATGGGCTGGTTCATGTCCCATAAACACTTCGCGGCTGATCTGTCGCGGGTCAAGGATCTTCTCAAATATCCGGAGCTGCGGTTCTTGGATCGGTTCGATATCGTGGTTCCGACGGCGCTCGGCGTCGGTGTGTTTCTGCTCGGCGTGCTGCTGAAGCATGTCGCCCCGGGTCTTCACACCACGGGCTGGCAGATGCTGATATGGGGATTTTTCATCTCCACCGTACTGGTGTATCACGGCACCTACACCATCAACTCTCTTTCGCATGTTTTCGGCCGCCAACGCTACAAGACCGGCGATGCCAGCCGCAACAATCCCTGGTTGGCGATCATTACCTTGGGCGAGGGCTGGCACAACAATCACCATCACTACCCGGCATCGGCTCGTCAGGGCTTTTATTGGTGGGAATTCGATGTCACCTTCTACCTGTTGAAGTTGATGTCTTTCGTCGGGTTGATCTGGGACCTGAAACCGGTACCTGCCGCGGTTCGTGAGGGCGGGGGGAAGCGCCTTTGACCGTCCATGCCTCGCCCGCCTAGCTCTGCCACCCTGGCGCAGCTCAAGGCGTCGGTGGGTCCTGGCGGTTGGCTGGACTCGCCGGATGAGCTCGCTCCCTACCTCACTGATTTCCGGCAGCTGTATCGCGGCGCCACACCCCTGGTGCTGCGGCCCCGCAGCGTGGATGAAGTCGTCAACATTCTTGCCATCTGCAACCGCGAAGAAGTCGCCGTGGTACCGCTGGGTGGCAACACCAGCTACTGCGGCGGGGCGACCCCCGATGAAACCGGATCGCAGATCGTCGTGTCGATGCAGCGCTTGAATCGTGTAAGGCACATCGACGCGGACAACTATTCGATGATCGTTGAAGTCGGATGCACATTGGCCGGCGCCCAAGCCGCCGCGCGCGAGGCGAATCGCTTGTTTCCCTTGAGCTTGGGTTCGGAGGGCACGGCGCAAATCGGCGGCAACTTGTCGACCAACGCCGGCGGCACGGCGGTTCTGCGCTACGGAATGATGCGCGATCTGGTGCTGGGACTGGAAGTAGTGCTCGCGGATGGCCGGGTGCTCTCGGCCCTCAAAAGCCTGCGCAAGGACAACACCGGCTACGACGTCAAATCGCTCTTCATCGGCGCGGAAGGCACCCTAGGATTGATCACGGCGGCATCCTTGAAGCTATTTCCCGTGCCAGCCGATACCGCAACCGCCCTGGTGGGGATCGACTCGCCTTCCCGCGCGCTCGAACTGCTCAACCGGCTGCGAAACGCGGCGGGGGAACAGATTAGCTCTTTTGAGCTGATGCCGAGAATCGCGGTGGAAATGACGGTGAAGCACGTGCCGGGCGTCGCCAATCCATTGGAGTTCAATACACCCTGGTATCTGCTGATCGAATTGGGCTCCGCGAATCCAAACCAGAACTTGACCGCCCTTTTGACCTCGGAACTTGAAGATGCCGCTGCGGCCGGAACCCTCAGGGACGCCATGCTCGCCGCATCCATTGCTCAATCCCAGGCCATGTGGAAATTGCGTGAATCGGTGCCTGAAGCGCAGCGCCGGCATGGTGCGAGTATCAAGCACGACGTGTCGGTTCCGGTTTCTGCGATCCCCACGCTCATCGAGAAGGGCACCGCCTTGGCCAATGCACTGGCGCCCGAGGGAGACGTCGTTTCCTATGGGCACGCGGGCGATGGCAACCTTCACTTCAACGTGAGCCAGAAGCCAGGCGCGGACCTTGAGCTCTTTGTCAGCCGAACACACCCGCTCGAGCATGCCATGTTCGATCTGGTGGAGAGCCTAGGCGGCAGCATCAGTGCCG
>JAQGOD010000393.1 GCA_028293775.1 Gammaproteobacteria bacterium | reverse complement strand
GCGGCGCGCGGCAACAAGCGTTCCGTCACCATGGAAGAGTTCGAGAAGGCCAAGGACAAAATCATGATGGGTGCCGAGCGGCGCTCCATGGTCATGACCGAGGAAGAGAAGCGCAATACCGCCTATCACGAATCGGGACATGCCATCGTTGGCTTGAGCGTTCCCGAGCACGATCCTGTCTATAAGGTCACCATCATTCCCCGCGGGCGGGCTCTCGGTGTGACCATGTTCCTGCCTGAGGCGGACCGTTATAGCACCAGCAAGCGCCAGCTCGAGAGCCGAATTGCGACCCTGTTCGGCGGCCGCATCGCCGAAGAACTGGTGTTCGGCGCCGACGCCGTCACCACAGGCGCATCGAACGACATTGAGCGCGCCACGGAACTTGCGCGCAACATGGTCACGCGGTGGGGCCTCTCGGATCGCTTGGGCCCGCAGACCTACAGCGAAGAATCCGGCGAAGTGTTCTTGGGCCGCAGCGTCACACAGCACAAGCAAGTCTCGGACGTTACCGCGCATGTGATCGATGAGGAAGTGCGCCGCGTAATCGACAACAACTATCAGCGCGCTTACAAGATTCTGCAGACCAACATGGACAAGCTGCAAGCCATGTCCGAGGCCTTGATCAAGTACGAAACCATTGATGAGGAAATGATCAAGGACATCATGGAAGGCCGGGAGCCGCGGCCACCGCGCGATTGGGACGATACGCCGACGCCGACGCCGCGAGGACCCTCGGCTGAAAAGCCCGCCCCTCCGTTGGTCAATCCGGCGGGACAGCACTAAGAGCGGTTCGATCGGGCCCCATTTCCCGGACCGCCATAAATCCTTCCCTGGAGGCCTGCGGGAAAAACATCCTTAGTTTTTCACGCTCCGGGAAATGGGGCCCCGATTGAACCTTGAGAGTCGGGCCGAATAACTAGAATGAGCCGAAAGGCTGAGTATTTGGATGCTCTGGCGTTGCCGAAATCGCAGCATTGATCTAACCCGTCCCATCGTCATGGGCATCCTCAATGTCACGCCGGATTCATTCTCCGACGGCGGCCGCTATGCGGCGCTCGATGCCGCGCTGGCTCGTGCGCGGCAAATGCTCACCGAAGGGGCCGCTATCATCGACGTCGGCGGTCAGTCGACTCGTCCCGGTGCACTCGAGGTGGACGAGTCGATGGAATTAGGACGCGTGCTCCCCGTCATCGAAGGCATCGCGGCGAGTTGCGATGCGGCCATTTCCATCGACACTTCGAAGCCGGCGGTGATGGCGGCCGCGACAGCCGCTGGAGCCTGCATCATCAACGACATCTATGCACTGCGGGTCCCCGGTGCACGCATGCTGGCCGCTGAGACACAAGCCGGCGTATGCCTCATGCACATGCAAGGCGAGCCGCGTACCATGCAGGAACGTCCGCACTATAATGACGTGGTCGGCGAAATCAGCGAATTTCTGCAGCGCGAACGAGAAGCGTGCCTCGCTGCGGGCATCGCCGTCGAGTCGATTGCATTCGACCCGGGATTTGGATTTGGAAAAACCTTGGAGCACAACTTGACGCTACTCAGGGAATTGCCGCGCTTTGCGGCGCTCAATGCGCCGCTGCTGGTGGGCGTCTCGCGCAAGCACGTGATCGGCAAGATTCTGGGCAAGCCGCTCAACGAGAGGCTGTACGGCGGCTTAGGCCTGGCGGCACTGGCCGTGAGCGGGGGCGCCCGCATCATCCGCACCCACGATGTGGGGCCGACCTGCGATGCCATCCGCACGGTCAGCGCAGTGCTGCAAGGAATGGAACCTTGAATTATTTCGGCACCGACGGTGTGCGCGGACGAGTGGGCGCGGCGCCCATGACTGTCGATTTTGCGCTGCGTCTGGCAAGTGCTGCAGCGCGCGTGCTCGCGCCGGAAGGCGGGCGTGTGCTCATCGGCAAGGACACCCGCGTTTCAGGCTACATGTTCGAGTCGGCGTTGGAAGCGGGTTTTGTCGCCGCCGGCGTCGATGTCATGCTGATCGGACCGCTGCCAACGCCGGGCATCGCCTACATGACGCAACGCCTGGGCTGCAGCTTCGGCGTGGTTATCAGCGCCTCGCACAATCCTTATCAGGACAATGGCATCAAGTTCTTCGATGCCACGGGCAGCAAGCTGTCGGACCGGATAGAGCAGGAGATCGAGAGTTTGCTCGACCTCGCTGTGCTCACGCAGGAATCGCAGCGCTTGGGCAAAGCCATACGCATCGACCGCAGCCGGACTCAGTATCAGGATTTCTGCGCTTCGACCATTCCGACCGGCATGAACTTGAAGGGCTTCAAAATTGTGATCGATTGCGCCAACGGTGCCGGCTACAAGGTAGCACCGCGCGTGCTTGCCGATCTGGGTGCCGAAATCGTTCCCATCGGCTGCTCACCGAACGGCCGCAACATCAACGACGGCTGCGGCTCGATGTCTCCGGAGTTGCTGCAGCTCACCGTGCCGGGAGTGCGCGCACAGGTCGGCATCGCCCTCGACGGGGACGGCGATCGAGTCGTCATGGTCGATG
>JAQGOD010000349.1 GCA_028293775.1 Gammaproteobacteria bacterium | reverse complement strand
GATTCCTAGTCCTTGCCGATCTCGATCCACCAGTCAGGGCCGGAGTCGATTTTGTGCAGGGCTGCGTAACTTCGTTGATTGAGGGCCACGGCGAGATTCAAGAGACTGTTTACGTACACCAGCGGCTTACCCGGGGGGACCTCGGCGAAGGTACGCCGATAGGGCGCCAGCGTATCTTCGACGAGCTTGCCATGGTGGTATATGCGCACGTGCAGCGGTGTGCCCAGCGCGACATGCAGCCCATCGAACAGCGCTTTTGGGATGTTCGTCCAGACGTTGCCATATTGCACATCCAGCACCGGGATGATCCCGGACACCTTCGCCCCTTCGATCTGTGGCTTTCGGTAATCGAGTGTAATCAGGCTGCCGGGGGGCAGCGGCGGACCGACTTGTTCGAAACTGATCACGCCGGCGGCGAGTCTGGCGCCCGTGTAGCCGAACACATCGCGGCCATGAAACGTGTGCGAATCGTCGGAGCCTGGGCGCCGGTTGATGCGCTCATCGATTTGACGCAAACCCTCGATGCCGTCGCGTTCAGCAACCAGGGACAACAGCCCATTGTTGGGACCTACGAAGTAGCGGCCGGTTCGCGTCTTCAGCACGATCGACAAGCGTTCGGTGCCCACGCCCGGGTCCACCACGGCGACGAAAACTGTGCCTTGGGGCCAAAACTGTTCGGTCTGGTAGAGTCGATACGCGCCGTCGAAAATGCGTGGATTCTCGTGGCTGAGATCGGAAATCAGCAAGTCTTCGGATACCGTGTATGCGACGCCTTTCATGGCGGAAACCGCCCCGTCCTGCGTTCCAAAGTCCGTCAACAATACGAGCGGTGCGCGCGCCTGCACAAGCGCGGAAAAAAGCACTAAAAAGCAAGGCAGAATCCGCGCCGACCGCGAGACTACGCGGCCGGCGAGACCGCCCAAATTCACTTCTTCTGTTCTTCCAACGGATAAGTGCGTGCGGGTTCAGCGGTAGGCGCCAGGTTCGGCTGTCCGGCCGTCGCGGGCACGTCGGCCAGCGGCGCGGGTGAGCCGCGTACTTCGGTTCTCGTCGCCTGGGCCAAGCGCTCGAGAAAGCGTTGCGCGGTGGCCGGTGCTGCCGGCGCTTGCCCGGAAAAGATCTCCGAGGCCGTAACGCCGGGCTTGTGATAAAGGGCTGCGTTCGCCGAACGGTCGATCGATAGGACGCTACCGTCCAGCGCTACGCCGCCGAATAATCCTCGGGTGCGCGCATAGGAATAAATCTCTGAATGGAAAGTCATATCCGTGGCGGCGGAGCCTTGTCGGCCCACCGGCCCGGTCGCAACCGAGGCGTCCGCTCCCAGGGTGAGCTTACCGCCGGCGATGCCCTCGATACCGGTCTTCGTGGTGAAAACCAAGATAATGTCCGAGGATTGCGCGCCGGCTTGGAATCCCCAGCTGCCGCCGGTCAATGACACGAAAACCGGGTTGCTCCAAGGCGAAGTGAGCTTGTCTCGCGTCGACAGAACGCCGTTGCCATGGCGGCCGCCGAAAATGAACGCTACCTTTGTCACGTCGGGTATGACTGCGATTCCATATGCATGCGCCAGCAGTGTGTCAGGCAGGCGCACATCAGGCATGGCCCTCACTTCTTCGAGCACTTCCGTCGCCGTAAGCAGACGGCCTTCTTCGCGCGCACCGGCTTGGGCAAAATTTACAATCGTCGCCGCGCCTATCGCCGCCAGTAGCACAGTAATCGGCTTCTTTCTGTTTGGCATCAAGAGACCCTCCAATATTGCGGGTAGTCTACCGCAAGAGCGAGAAGGGAGCGCTCTTCAGTTCGACGAAGGTATCTGGCGCGCTTCCGTATCGCGGTGATGCGCGCGGTAGTATTGCGCGAGCCGAGCGGTGGCCTGGACAACTTCGGGATGTTGCGGGCCTAGGGTCATCAGCAGTTGCTTTTGCGCAGCAACCAATATCGGTTCTCCTTCGGCCGTCCGATCTTCCGCGATCAACAGCCAACCCAAGCTTGCCTGCGTGCGGGCGGTGCGCCAATTGCCGGCACCCGCCAAACTCAAGTCAATATCCAGTGCGGCGCGAAGCTCGATCTCAGCCGCAGGCAATTGCCCGCGTCGCAAAAGGATTTCCCCCATCAAATGCCGAGTGGCAGCTACATATAAATGTCGTGGAGGTAGAGCCTGGGCATAGATTTCGAGCGCCTGGCGCGCGTTGCTCTCCGCAGCGGTCAGATTATCGGCATCCAGATAGAGATTCGCGAGCGCATCGAGATAGTACCCCGTCATATAGTGATTGGGCGTCATGTGATCGTTGGTGATTCGCCAAGCGTGTTTGGTCAATGTCATCGCGCGCGCCGAGTCGCCTTGGCGTTGGTATATTTCCCCGAGATTCGCCTCGATGGCCGCGACGCGCTGATTGTCGGCGCCGAAATCTCCACGCTCGATCTGCAAAGCCTCGTTGAGCACCTGCTCAGCTTCGGCGTATTTTCCGCGCTGCGTCAGTATGTAGCCGAGGCCTTCCAGAGAAGCGGCATAATCGGGGTAGTTGCGGCTGACCGTCGAACGCAACAGATTTAAGCCCTCGCGCTGGTATTGTTCGGCAACCACAAAGTCACCCGCCCACATGGCCGGGGCCGCCAGCGAACACAACGTCAAGGCAATCGGCAAGTGCTGATCGCCGGGAGCGCTGCGATAGATGGCGAGCGCGTCGCTAAATAGCTTGCTGGAGCGTTCGGGGTCACTTTTTGCATTGAGTAAAAAGTGTCCGTATTGAATCAAGATATCGGCGGTTGCCGCCGACGGCTGTCCACCGCTCGCCTGGGAGAGGGAGAGGGCCTGCTGAATATAGGCTTCGGCGCTGCCGAAGCTTCCCGCGTCGGTCAATGCCTGTGCCAAGTTGGCCAGCGCGGCCGCGAGATTGCGAT
>JAQGOD010000323.1 GCA_028293775.1 Gammaproteobacteria bacterium | reverse complement strand
CCGCGCGTGAAGCTGCTTTACGACATTTATCACATGCAGATCATGGAGGGCGATGTGATCCGGACGATTCGCGATAACATTACCTCGATAGGACATTTTCATACCGGCGGCGTCCCCGGCCGCCATGAAATCAACGACAGTCAGGAACTCAACTACCACGCAATTGCCGCCGCCCTTGCGGATCTTAACTTTCAGGGCTATCTAGCGCACGAGTTCAAACCCACTCGCAGCGATCCATTCGTATCACTCACAGAGGCGTTTCAATTATGTACCGTATGACTTGTATCGCCCTTGTCCTTTCTGGATTTCTGCCCGCCATCGCACAATCCCCTCCGGGCGACCCGAATCCGGGCGACCCGAAGGCCACCGAGCAGTGGGAACCGGTTCCGCCCGTGGTCTCGCCCGGCGGCGCCGCCGGCTCGCCGCCTTCCGATGCCATCATTTTGTTCGATGGCCGAAATTTGGATCAATGGGTGGCGACCAAAGATCACTCGCCCGCGCGCTGGAAGGTCGGCAATGGCGCCCTGAGCGTCGACAAGGCTTTGGGGAATATCGAGACCAAGCAACTCTTTAGAAACTATCAATTGCACCTGGAATGGCGCATCCCTAAGGATATTACCGGCGAGGGTCAGCTGCGCGGCAACAGCGGCGTCTTCCTTGCCTCAACGGGCCCGGGCGACGCCGGGTACGAAGTGCAAATTCTGGATTCCTGGAAGAACAAAACTTACGTAAATGGTCAGGCGGCGAGCATCTACAAACAGGCCCCACCGCTGGTCAACGCCATGCGAGCGCCGGGTGAGTGGCAGACCTATGATGTGTTGTGGACTGCGCCGACCTTTGGAGCCGACGGAACACTCAAGAGTCCGGCATACGTCACGGTCTTTCACAACGGCGTTCTCGTGCAAAACCACGTGGCGCTTTCAGGTGAAACTGTATACATCGGAAAGCCCGCGTATCGGCCCTATCAGCGCGCGGCAATAAAGTTGCAAGCGCATGGCGACCCATCGGCTCCGATCAGCTTTCGCAATATTTGGGTTCGCGAACTCGCTGACTCAGTTAATGAATCCAACAAATGAGGGTTATCGAGTCGATTTCGCATAGCTGTCGAACGCGACGGCGATTACGATGATCAACCCGATCACCACCTGTTGCCAGTACGATGACACGTGCATGATCACCAGACCGTTGGTTAGCACGCCGATCAATAGCGCCCCAATGATGGTGCCGCCAATTCCGCCCCGGCCGCCCGCGAGACTGGCCCCCCCGATCACCACCGAGGCGATCACGCGCAGCTCATAACCCACGCCGCCAACGGCTTCGGCTGCGCCGAGTCTTGCTGACAATAGAAACCCGGCCAAACCGGCAAGCGCGCCGACAATCAGGTACACGCTGGTGATAATCGCCGATACGTCCACTCCGTTGAGACGTGCCGCTTCCGGATTTCCGCCTACAGCATAGATATAGCGCCCATATCGGGTGTAGCGTTGGGTGAGGAAACCCACAGCCGCTATCACGCCGAAAAAAAGCACGGGCACGGGTACGCCTGCAATCGAACCCGTTCCCCACCACCGATAATTCGCGTCAAATCCCGCGATCGGAGAGCCGTCGTTGAGAATCAGCGTGGCACCGCGCCATATGGTCATGCCGCCCAAAGTCACGATAAATGGCGGGATGCTGAATAGGGTTACCGCCTTTCCCTGCAAATATCCAACCAGAGCGCCGACCGCGGTGGCGGTCGAAATCGCCACAAGCCAAGCCAGCGAAAAGTCCGCGCCCATAGCCCGCATGACGTAGGCGCCTGTCATACCCGCAAACGCCAGCAGCGAACCGACGGCAAGGTCCACACCCGCCGTCAAAATGACGAAGGTCATACCCACTGCGATGATGCCGTAGATCGATACCTCGGTGAGTATGTTGGTTACATTGCGTATCGACAGGAAGCGCGGATTTTCCACTGCAAAAAACACGATGAGCGCTACGAGGAACAGCGACGACCCATAGCGGCGCAGCCAACCCACCGTGTCAAACCGGCGATTCGCGCCCATCGTTTGGTCCAGCGCAGTATTCATACAGCGCCCTCGCGCAGTACGGCGGTCGTTGAAAGCGCCATGAGCTCCATCAGATCGCGTTCCGTGGCGGTTTCCCCGGCGAGGATTCCGCTGATGCAGCCTTCGCGGAATACGACAATCCGGTCACTCAGGGCGAGCACCTCGGGCATCTCGGAAGAGATAATGATCAACGCGATGCCGCTTTGCGCCATATCGGATAGCAATTGGTGAACCTCTGCTTTACCGCCAATATCAATGCCTCGCGTCGGCTCATCGACGATCAGCACTTTGGGTTGCAGGGCCATGCAGCGCGCCAATAGGACCTTCTGTTGATTGCCGCCGGACAATGTACCGATGGCTGCCGTTGAATCGGCCATCTTGATGCGCAACGCTGTTCGATATTTGTCGACCATTTGGCGCTCTTTGGCCTCGTCGACAAAGATGCGCCAACGAGCGATTCGCCTAAGACTCGGCAGCGTCATGTTCTGGCTGATCGATTGCTCGAGAAAACATCCGTGCTGCTTTCGATCTTCCGGCACCAGCGCTAGCCCTGCGCGAATGGCTTCTTTCGGCGATCGCAGGGGACGCATTTCGAGCCCGTTGATATAGATCACCCCACGGTCGCAGTGATCCGCTCCAAAGATAATCCGGGCCAATTCGGTACGCCCTGCTCCGACGAGTCCGGCAAAACCTAAAACTTCACCCGCTTTCACCTCCAAGCATAGATCCTGAAGCGCGGTTGCGTGGCGGCCGGTCAAGTCGCGCGCTCGCGAGATGCCTTTGACGGCAAGGACGGTTTCGCCCGGCGGCGTGGTGCGCGAAAGTCTAGCGAATTCCACGTCGCGGCCGACCATGAGATGGACCAAATCGCGGACTTTTACGGCCTTCGCGTCTCCGCGTGCAACGTACCTGCCGTCGCGTAAAACGGTGAAACCATCGCAAATCATCTTTACTTCGTCCAAACGGTGTGTGACGTAGATAAAGCTCACCCCGCGTGTCTTCAATTCTCGGATGACGACGTGCAAAATATCCACTTCGCGTCCGCTCAAGGCAGCTGTCGGCTCGTCCATGACTATGAGCTTGGCTTTTTGCGCCACGGCACGGCCGATTTCGACCATCTGTTGGTGCGCGACACTTAGATGACGCACTTCTCGCCTTGGATCGACGCTTAAGCCTAGGCTGGCCAGCAACGCGCGCGAACGCTCGTACATCATTGCCCAATCGATAAGCCCGCAGCGTTTGGGCTCCCGCCCCAGGTAAAGGTTTTCGGCGATCGACATGAAGGGCAGTAAGGTAAATTCTTGATAGATGGTAATGAGACCCAAGCGTTGCCGGTCGCGCGGCGTTTCAGCCGGATCAAGCTCCACTCCGTCCAGTATCGCCTCACCCTGATCTGCGCACAGAGCGCCCGACAGTATTTTCAAGAGCGTCGACTTTCCCGCCCCATTCTCGCCCAACAACGCGTGAACTTCCGCGGTTCGGACTTGGAGTTCGACACCGTCCAGAGCTTTCACCCCCGGAAACTGTTTGTGGATGTTGCGAGCATCCAGTGCAAGTGCGGCGGACATCGGGCCGCTACCGGACTTCGCCCATGCGCTCGGCTTGATTGATGTTGGATTGTGTAATCAATACTGGGACGATGCTCGCGCCCGCAATGGGCGTTTGTTGGCGCACGCGCGCCGCCAGCTGCCGCAATGCCGTTTGCGCTTGGGCTTTTGGGGACTGCTCGACAGTGGCCGCCATCTCGCCGCTGCGCACCAGCTTTAAGGCCTCGGGGATGGCGTCGAA
>JAQGOD010000321.1 GCA_028293775.1 Gammaproteobacteria bacterium | reverse complement strand
TACCTGGATGACGTGGTTTGGCGCCTATTATCAGGAGTCGAAGAATTTTGTCTTTGCGCTGCCGATCGATGCTGAAACCTATTTCAATCTGCACAACGGTGAATTCATCGTCAGCGACGCGCAGATGCAGGCGTACCGGAACACACGCACCGGCGCGCTGGTCAACGTGGCGCTGATGAAGAAATTCGGCTGGAAGGTCGGCGACAAACTGCCGCTGCATTCGACAATCTGGACACAAAAGGACGACTCCCTGGACTGGACTTTCGACATCGTCGGCAGCTTCGATGCCAAGGACCCCACTCAGGCCAGTCAGCAGGCTTCGAGCATATGGTTCCACTATGAGTACTTTGACGAGGGCCGCTCCTTCGGCAAGGGCACCGTCGGCTGGTTCGAGGAACGCATCAGCGATCCGTCCCAGTCCTTGAACGTCGCCAATCGGATCGACGCATTGTTTGCGAATTCCTCCAACGAGACCAGGACTCAGCCAGCCAACGATTTCGCGATGACCTTCATGAAGCAGATCGGCGATATCGGCTTCGTCCTGCGCGCGATCTTAAGCGCGGTGTTTTTCGCCTTGCTGTTCCTGACCGGCAACACAATGATGCAATCGGTGCGCGAGCGCATCCCGGAGCTCGCGGTACTCAAGACCGTTGGCTTCGGCGACGGCAAGGTGCTCACCCTGGTTCTCGCCGAAGCGCTTCTGCTGTGCCTGATCGCCGCCGTGATAGGACTTGCGTTGAGCTATGCCGCGCTACCTGTCATCAAGCAAGGTTTACAAGGGGTGGAGCTATCGCCAATCGCGCTCATACCCGGCATCGGAGCGGCCGCATTGCTGGCGTTGATCGTCGGCCTGCCTCCTGCGCTTCGCGCGATGCGGCTGAATATCGTCGACGCATTGGCAAAAAAGCGCTGATCGCAGCAAAATTTGGGGCGTAAATGTTGAAGCAATTACTCGCCGTCATCCTGATGAGCCTGCAAACCCTGCCGCAGCGCATCGGCGCCTCCAGCGTCATTGTCATCGGCATCGCCGGCGTGGTCGCAGTATTGATCTCGGTGTTGGCGATGGGTGTCGGCTTCCGTCACACGCTGGCGGATAGCGGCCGCGCAGACCGGGTAATCATCATACGCGGCGGCTCGGACACCGAATTGAGCAGCAATCTGACTCGCTCGGATGTCGACATCGTCACCAACGCACCCGGCCTCGCCAAGGGCTCGCGCGGCGAGCCTTTGCTGTCGAACGAAATTGTAACCGTGGTGAACGTACCGAAAGTCGACACCGGCACCGATGCCAACGTCACCCTGCGCGGTGTCGGCTTGAAACTCACCGAAGTACGGCCGGAACTCAAGATCATCAGCGGCGGCATGTTTCGTCCCGCAGTGCGCGAGCTGATCGCGGGCGCCGGCGCCGCCAAGCAATTTCGCGGGCTTGTCGTCGGAAACGTGCTGCATCTGCGCAACGCCGATTGGACGGTCACAGGAGTATTTACAAGCAATGGCGACGTGCATGAATCGGAGCTGCTGGCCGATGTCGATACGGTGGGCTCGTCGATCGAACGCCCGGGCTACAGCTCGGTGGTGGCGCTGCTCAGCAGTCCGGCAGACTTCGATACATTCAAGGCTGCGCTGACCACTGATCCGCAGCTGAAGGTCAGCGTGCAACGCGAAGCGGATTATTACGCTGCTCAATCCAAGCAGCTTACCCAAACGATCAACATCGTCGGCAACACGGTGGCCATCATCATGGCAATCGGCGCGATGTTCGGCGCACTCAACACCATGTATTCTGCGGTGGCGGCTCGTGGCCTCGAAATCGCCACGTTGCGGGCAATAGGATTCGGCGCGTCTCCGGTGCTGGTATCGGTCATGATCGAGGCCCTGTTACTGTCCTTGTTTGGGGGCATCATCGGCGCCTCCCTTGCATGGCTTTTTTTCAACGGCCACAGCGTCAGCACGCTGGGCGGCGCTTTTGCACAGGTTGTGTTCAAGTTGAGAGTCACCCAGTCATTGATCGTCACGGGCATCATTTGGGCCTGCATCATCGGACTGCTCGGCGGCTTCTTTCCGGCGTTGCGGGCCGCGCGGCTGCCCGTGGCGGAAGCTTTGCGCGCAGCTTGAGGACTTTCTAGCGACAGCAAAGGGAGTTCACGACTTGCACCACGTTGTTGGCTTGAAGAGCCGCGTTTTCAGCATCTTGTTGCTGCAAACTGGTCCCGACCGTGCCGCTCAGATACACCACGCCATTCACCGTTTGAACATCGATCAGGCCGGGGGTTATGAATTCAGGATCCCGCGCTAAGCGCGACTTCACATCTGCCGTGATTGCCTTGTCGGCGGCGGGATCGAACGATTTTGGGAAAACTGCGCAACCGGGAAGGGCGGCCGCCAGAATAAAAGTGCCGATGAGCGCATAAAGGCGCTTCGGTGCGTTAGAACTCATGGGATATCCGCTTAAGCCAACACAATTCGACATTAAGCGTGACACGTGCGGGGACCATTTCGCCCGGGCACAAGTGCATTTCAATTGAAGCCTAAGTAATCAAGGGCTTCGTAGCGTCAACCGATGATAGAACTTCTGTGCGTTAGAATTTCTGCCCAAATTTCACGCCAATCGTCCGCGGCTGATTCGGCACGATGTATTGAGCTATCGCACCGCACAGCAAGACGTCGCATTCTGCGTATCTGTTGAGAACCGCCCGCCTATCGAATGCATTGTTGAGATAGATCCCATAGTGAGAGCTTTTCATTTCGACCCCCGCCGAAACATCAACAACCGTGTAAGCAGGCATATCGCCTAACTTGTTCGCCGCCAATGTGCGCAAGTCGCTCGTGCGCTCGCCCACATAGACTGCCGCGGCCTGGACGTTTCCTTTATAAGGCCCGATCGGGAAGGTATACCGTCCGGTGATATTGCCCTTGAACTTTGGCGTGACGGGCAGCCGGGTTCCGGACGGTGCATATTGCTCGTATGTGCTGGGATCGAAGTCGGACGCCTCGCACTTAGCCGGGTCGCCGCAAAACGTGTGCGTGAGCTTGGCATCCAGCGCTGAGAGCCCTGCGGTCACCGTGAGGCTCTGAGTCACTGCGAATTCCAGGTCTGTCTCCAATCCGTCAATTC
>JAQGOD010000346.1 GCA_028293775.1 Gammaproteobacteria bacterium | reverse complement strand
GGCTTCGGTTAAACGTGCGCCGCCACCCCAGCCCGCCGCCCCGGACGGCACCGCAACGATCGCCGAAGGCCGCGTGCGCGCGGTCATCGATGCGGTCCAGCCTCGGGTGGATGGCGGGCGCTTTGCGGCAAAGCGCATTGCCGGTGAGGCGGTTGCCGTTGAAGCGCATTGTTTTGCGGACGGACACGACAAGCTTCGCGTGGTATTGCGTTGGAATGTCCTAGGGACCGATGCGGACTACGAGACCGATATGGAGGCGCTTCCCAACGATGTGTGGTGCGCCAAATTCACGCCGCCGCTACCCGGGCGATATCGCTTCACGGTGATCGCGTGGGTGGATCACTTCGAGTCGTGGCGACGAGAGTTTGAAAGACGCGAGGATAGGAGCGATATCCTCATGGCGCTGCAAGCGGGGGCCGCATTGATCGATGAGGCCGCGGTGCGAGCCGCGGGCGGCGATGCGCCCGTTCTCAAGGACTGGTCCTCGCAGCTAATTGAAATCAGCAAGGATTCAACGGCCGACGTGACCGTGCAGAAAGCTTTGGCGCTCGATCCGGCGCGCGCCGCCATTGTGGCGCGGTATTCGGATCGAAGCTTCGCCGCTAGCATGGCACTGGAACTCATCGTCGATCGCAAACGCGCCGCATTCAGCAGCTGGTACGAGCTATTTCCCCGGTCGGCCGCCTTGAAGCCGGCCGTGCACGGCACATTCAAGGACGTCGAGAAACACTTGCCCTATGTGGCGCAGATGGGGTTCGATGTTCTGTATCTTCCGCCCGTCCACCCCATCGGCCGCATCAACCGCAAGGGCGCGAATAACAGCCTGACCTCCAAACCTGACGATGTCGGAAGTCCATGGGCTATCGGATCGGCGGAAGGAGGGCACAAAGACATTCTTCCGCAGCTCGGCACTTTCGAGGACTTCGACGCGCTATTGAAGGCTGCGCGCGCCCTTGACATCGAAATCGCCTTGGACATTGCGTTTCAGTGCTCTCCGGACCACCCGTATGTGAGGGAGCATCCGCAATGGTTCAAACACCGTCCCGACGGGTCGATTCAGTACGCCGAGAATCCCCCCAAGAAGTACCAGGACATCTATCCCTTCGATTTCGAAACCAGCGACTGGCGAGCTCTGTGGAGCGAACTCAAGAGCGTCGTGGATTTTTGGATAGCGCGCGGCGTGAGAATATTTCGCGTCGACAACCCGCATACCAAGGCCTTCGGCTTCTGGGAATGGCTGATCGATGCTACCAAGCAAGAGCATCCGGATATCATTTACCTGGCCGAAGCCTTTACCCGGCCCAAGGTGATGCACCGGCTGGCGAAGCTCGGTTTCTCTCAGTCCTATACTTACTTCCCGTGGCGCAATACCAAGCATGAACTGACTGAGTATTTCAGCGAACTGAATTCGGACCCAGGCCGCCAATATTTTCGTCCCAACGTGTGGCCCAATACGCCCGATATCCTGCCCGAGCCTTTGCAATCCGGATTGCGCCCCACGTACGCCTCGAGGCTGATTCTCGCTGCGACGCTGTCAAGCAGCTACGGCATTTATGGCCCGGTCTACGAGCTGATGGAAAGTGCACCGCGCGAAGCGGGCAGCGAAGAGTATCGCGACTCGGAGAAGTACCAATTGCGGCACTGGATGTTGCAGCGGCCGGACAGCCTCGCGCCGTTAATTGCGCGCGTGAACCGCATTCGGCGGGACAACGCCGCTTTGCAGTCCGCTTTCGGTGTGCGTTTTTGCAGAATCGAGAATGATCAGTTGATCGCGTATCTTAAGGTCGATGCCGCCTCGGGCAATGCCGTGCTCACGGTCGTCAACCTCGACCCCTACCAGGCTCAATCGGGGTGGGTCGAACTCGACCTCGATGCTCTGCAGCTCGATGCGGCGCAGCCGTTTCAAGTGCACGATTTGCTGAGCGATCAGCGCTACATATGGCGCGGCCGCTACAACTATGTGTTGCTGGAGCCGCACCGCGCGCCCGCCCACATCTTCAGGGTACGCCGGCGCGTGCGCAGCGAGCAGGATTTCGACTACTACCTATGAAACCGAGTTAGATGAACGACGTGCAAGTGACAGCGCTCGATACCGTCCCCGTCACCGGCATCAACGCCGACGACGCGCTCTGGTACAAAGATGCCGTCATCTATCAAGTGAACGTCAAATCGTTTTTTGATTCCAATGACGATGGCATCGGCGATTTCAAGGGTCTTACTTCCAAGCTCGAGTACATCCGCGACTTAGGCGTCAATACCATATGGTTGATGCCGTTTTATCCCTCGCCGCTCAAAGATGACGGCTACGATATTGCCGACTATCAAAACGTGCATCCGCAATTCGGCACCCTGGATGATTTTCGCACCATGCTGCGCGAGGCGCACCGCTTGGGCCTCAAGGTCGTGACGGAACTGATCATTAATCACACCTCCGATCAGCATCCGTGGTTTCAGGCCGCGCGCCATGCGCCGCCCGGTTCCGCGTTGCGCGATTATTACGTGTGGAGCGATACGGACCAGAAATACGCCGGTACCCGGATTATATTCACCGACACGGAGACTTCCAACTGGACCTGGGATCCGGTAGCCAAGGCTTATTACTGGCATCGATTTTTCAGCCATCAGCCGGATCTGAATTTCGACAACCCGCAGGTAATGAAGGCGGTGCTGCAGATCATGCGCTTCTGGCTCGACATGGGGGTGGATGGGTTTCGCCTCGATGCCATCCCCTACCTGGTTGAACGCGAAGGCACCAATAACGAAAACCTGCGCGAGACGCATGCCGTCATCAAGGAGCTGCGCGCGGCCATCGATGCCTCCTATCAAAACCGGTTTCTGCTGGCGGAAGCCAATCAATGGCCCGAGGACGTACGCGAGTATTTCGGCGATGGCGACGAATGCCACATGGCTTATCACTTCCCGCTAATGCCGCGTATATATATGGCGATCGCGCAGGAGGACCGCTATCCCATCATCGAGATCATGCAGCAAACTCCGGATATACCGGAAATCTGTC
>JAQGOD010000291.1 GCA_028293775.1 Gammaproteobacteria bacterium | reverse complement strand
TAGCCAACGTCTATACCGAGATCCGCGCCCCCGATTCCCGCTTCCTGTATCTGTTCTGCCTCGCTCCGCTCGCGGCATGGAAGCTGCGCGGCAGGTTTGCCGCCACGCCACTCGCCGCGCTGCTTGTGTTTTCAGCCATCGGCTGGGTGCTGTGGATGACGTTATTCGGCAATGGCCGTTACCTGATGCCGCTGGCGCTGATTGCCGGTCCGGCGCTGGTAGGTTGCGCTCGGGCATTCGTGCCGCGGCCGGCTCCATGGGCGTGGGGCGTTGCCCTGCTGATGATTGGCGTTCAGACTGCGCTGCTCGTCGAGGGATCGCTTTTCCTCTGGGCAGGTTCGCCGTGGCAGACCCACTGGATCGACGCGCGCCTTCCAGTGGAAGTTAGCAGCGCCCCTACAACATTCGTGTCCATGGAATTCGCGTCGGCATCGTGGCTCTGCGCATTCGTCCATCCGGGGTCCCGGTTCATCTTTCAAGACGCGCTATCGATTCCGCCACGCTCCGCAAGATTGGCGTCGAAGCTGTCGCGACTCCTCGCCGATTCGCCATCGATCACCGCCATCTTCGTCTACAGCCAGCAGGATGCGGTTACCGGCAAGCCTTCGCCGGAGTCTCCGGTGGACATGTCGGTTGCCGCGTCGCGGGTCGGCCTGCGTGTCGATTTCAGTGGCTGCCGGACGGGTCAACTCATCGAATCGAAGCCGCAGATACAGTACCTCGTCGACAACGGGGCGACTATGACCAGCCGGATCGGGGTCGCCGGCTTTTTCTTTTGTCCCGCACGCTACGACCCCGGTGCGAAGCGCGAAGCGACTGTCGACCCAGTGATCGAAACTGCTTTGGACAATCTGGAGCGCGCATGTCCGGCGCAGTTCCGGCCCGGAAGCGCTGCGACGCTTTGCACCGGCAGCGCTTGCTGGCGACGATATTCGACGACCGACCTCATCGTCCGAGTCGGCCCCGACCGCGGGGTCACGGTGAAGCGGTTCACCGCCTACGAGCAGCCGTTCCTCGGAAAGGTGACCGATCTCGCACGGAGCGCGGCTGGCGTGGACTGTCATGCCGACCTCGGGCGCTACGTGCCATGGGATCCAGGGGG
Organism: Gammaproteobacteria bacterium; assembly: GCA_028293775.1. The sequence continues at coordinate 1,903 of JAQGOD010000291.1, read as the reverse complement.
CGGACTTTTTGCGGGACCCCGAGCGCCATAGCCGAGGTCGGAGAGCGCGTACGTCAGGTCGCCGCTGTCGAATCGCAGGCTCAGCTACCCGTTTTTTTCGTCGTCGCCATCAGGGTTGCCAACTCGAATGCGAGATCGTCGACGAATGACTTCGGGTAGCCGGCCGCAAGCAGTGCCCATTTGAAACGGTTGGCGAGCCGTGCTTTCTTGAACACGTTCAGCCGCCGCTTCGACGCGTAGTCGCGGACTTTGCGAAAGATCGATTCGCGCGTCTTGCTCTGCTGCGCGTCCTTCTTCTTTGTGGTGTTTCCCATCCGGTCGGGGAGGCCCGCAGGCGGCAGCCGGCGCGCAAAATCCTGGGCAAGCTCATCGGCAAGCGAATCTACTTCCCTGGTATCGAACCAACCGAAAATCATCCGCCATCCCCTTCCGATTCCAGGCCCGACGCCGGAAAAACGTCACTACAGTGCCGTATTTCGTCACTTACCCAAGCCCCCGAACGACCCGGGATTAACTATTTTTAGCGACCGAAAAATGATAATAATCCATATTGTTAACAGCAACTTACAGAATTATTACAGGGCTCATCGCGGGTTTGGCACACTCGTTGCTCAAATGTCCTCGCAGCATCACTCAGTTCATCGCGTAGTCCCACTTACATCTAGGAGCAAGAAATGATCAGGAAAGCACAGCAAGGCTTTACGTTAATCGAGTTGATGATCGTTGTCGCGATCATCGGCATTCTGGCTGCAATCGCGCTGCCCGCGTATCAAGATTACACGAAACGTGCCAAGGTATCGGAACTTATCCTTGCGGCTGGCAACTGCAAGACGTCAATCACCGAGGTTTATCAGTCCGCGACGGCTACGCCGGGTGCGGGTAAGTGGGGATGTGAGAACTCGCTCCCCTCGACCAATTTCGTCGCGTCGATCGCAACCAGCGACGAAGGCAAAATCACCGTGACCTCGCAAATCACGGGTGTTGGCGGCAACATTACGCTGACCCCGATGGTCAGCGCCACTGCCGCAATGGCCACGACCGACATTGGCAAGCAAGTTTATAAGTGGGTCTGCGACGGCTCGATTCTCGCCAACTATCGCCCGGGTTCCTGCCGCGGCTAATAATGGGTTGGGCCGCCGATCGAGGCGATCTGCTCCATCCTTCGACGAGAAAACCCCGCTGCGGCGGGGTTTTCTCGTATCGACGATGTTTGAGGACGCCTGCCACGGTGGCGGGATTTACTGACTATCCTTTATGCCTGGATGCCACGCTACGTAACGCCGTGGACTTCAGTTTCGGTCATGGCGTCGTAGCGACCGTTAAGGCACGTTGCGGGGAAACCCCTACCGAAATGCACCGTGGCCGAGGGCGGGCCCCGGCGGCGGACACCGCTCTCCGACAGCGTGTCACTCTAGGCGCGGGCGATCCCATGTTGCCTCTTTATTCGGTTGGCAAGCCGTTATGTTATGCCCCCGGCTACGGGCGGGCTGACTCCGCATGGTCGACGCGTGCACTGCAATGGCTCTGGGCAGCATTTCGCCCCTTCCTTGCCCGAGTGTTCTCGCAAGGCCGGCGTGTGGGGAAGTGAATGGCCTTGGCTCCAGCAGCAAGCAATGACTCACCGAAATTTGTCATCAACGTCACCTTGAAGTGACGAAATACGGCGGCAGGAACAGTCGAAAGACTGGAACGCAGAGCGCAAGTAACGGTTTTAAAAGAGAATATTCGAAGTGGTATGCAAAGTGCATTATGACCTCGGCATGAGTCTTAAACGTACTAACGAAGTTTCCCAACTCTAATCGGAGATTCAAAATGAGCAAGATGCAAAAAGGTTTCACACTGATCGAGCTGATGATCGTTGTTGCAATCATCGGCATCCTCGCCGCCATCGCCCTGCCGGCGT
>JAQGOD010000290.1 GCA_028293775.1 Gammaproteobacteria bacterium | reverse complement strand
TCGAATTTCGCGGGCAGTGTCTTCACCGTTTTCAAAGCGCCGGAACTCAACTCTGCCGACATCAAACTCGGCGGGGTCAAAAATCCGGTCACCTGGATGAAAGCCTGAGTGCCGTGCAAATCCGTGTCGATCAGGTTCACCGACGCGTTATTGGGCAACTGAAGCTGGCGCCTCGACCAACGATTGTGAGGTTCGGGCTTGTACGAATAGGCACGGCCGTTGACATTGTCGAGGCTGTGCACGAGCAGATACTTGCGCGTGGCGCCGGCTTCGACGAACGCTTCGCGAGCGGAAGGCGCGTACAGCAACTGCGGCCGCAAATGCGTAGGATCCGCCGAAACGGCTGCCAGCTCCAAGGAGACCACGGATCCTTGAGCGAGCGTCGGCGCGCCGGCTTGTTTCCAATCCTCATGCAAGCTTAAGACCAAGCGGCCCTCGATGAGGGCAAGAAATTCGGCCTTCATGGGCATGGTTAATTTCGTCGGTCTCGTGGGACCTAAGAGATAAAACTCGAACTCGAAGATCGACACCGCACGCTGAATGAGCACGGCGCTGTGGCCGGAGCCGTCATTGAGCGAGAAGGGAGTGACGCCGACATCATCCGCTGATCCGCGAAAGACCTCGACGGCCGCATCGAGGGGCTGGTTTCGCTTGATGCGCTTGACGACGAAAGCATAACCGGAGCGCGTCAGTTCACCGGATTTCCATTCCCGGGAAACCAATAGCGTGTCGGCATCCTGCCACGCGATGTCCTGCTTGCCGCTCGGCAGCGCAAAGCCGCCCTGAACGAAGCCTGCCTTGGGGAGGTCGAACTCGCGCAAAGTGACCGCGTCCTCGCCGCCATCCGACAGTGCGACCATGCACCGCTGCTGGCGCGGCTCTTGGCAGATCGCACCCTTCCAAAACCAATTGGCGTTCTGCGATTTCGAGAGGGCGTCAAGGTCCAGCACCGTTCTCCAGTGCGGCGCGGCAGTCTCGAAGTCCCGCCGACTCGCTTCACGCCAGATGCCGTGCTCGTGCTGAGCGTCTTGCCAAAAGTTGAAGACCTGATTTGCGACGATGCTCGGTTCCGGTATGCGGTCCTGCGCCTCCGCAATCAGCCGCGCCTCATTGAACAAGTCATGGAAAACCGGATTGCGCTCCAGCGCCTCGCTGGTTTTGGCGTTTTCAGCCTCGACCCAGAGCATTGCACGCGCGCTGTGGGCCTGCTCCAGCCAGATGAAAGGGTCATCCGCAGTGGTTTGTGCACTGCACACCATGAGCGCGGCGCTCGCCAGAAAGACAAGGAGGATGCGGTTCGCTTGCATCGGTGAAATATACACGGACCGCCACGAGTCACGCATAACCACTGGATCGGCGGACTGACGCCGCTGGCCGTGCAGGGTTCGGCGCTTTACTCGCCGCTCGCCATCGTGATCATCGGAGGATTGATATCATCGACATTACTGGCTCGGCTGGTGACGCCGGTGATGTATAAACTGCTGCCGCCACCGGTTCAATCCACCGACTATGATCCGCGCTTCGCGCTCACCTGACACAAGGATTTTCATGACCTCATTTCCCCTTCCCCAGGCCGCCCCCGAGGACGTCGGGCTGGCCGGCGCCGGTCTCGATCGCTTGGGAGGGGTGCTCCGCGGCGAGGTCGCACGCGGCCGTATTCCGGGAGCAGTCGCGCTGGTTGCGCGGCGCGGCCGCGTGGCGTATTTCGAGCGCTTTGGCTTGCGCGACCCGGCGAGCGATGCCCCGATGGGCAACGACAGCATTTTTCGAATCTATTCGATGACGAAGCCCATCGTGTCGGTGGCGGCGATGATGCTGTGGGAGGAGGGCCGCTTTCTGCTCAGCGACCCGATAGGCAAATATCTGCCGGAACTCGCCCACCCAAAGGTGGCGGTGGCACGCGGCGCAGAAATCGAGCTGGTCCCGGCCGAGCGGCCCATCACTATTCAAGACTTGCTGCGTCATACCTCGGGCCTGACTTATGAGTTTCGAGGCAGCGGGCCCGTGCATAAAATGTACACTGCTGCGAGGGTTTACATCCGCGATCAGAGCAACGCCGATCAAGTGGCGACGTTGGGAAAAATGCCGCTGATCGATCAGCCCGGTACCAAATGGGAGTACAGCCGCTCCACCGACGTCATCGGCCGTCTGGTCGAGGTGCTGTCCGGTTCGACGCTCGGGGAGTATTTGCAGCACCGCGTGCTGGGTCCGCTGCGCATGATCGACACCGCGTTTCACGCGCCGGCAAATCGGCATGGCCGCCTGGCAGAGGCGTTCGCGAAGGATCCCGACACCGGCGGCGGGGTGCAATTGATCAATGTCCGCGATGCCCCGAAATTCGAATCCGGCGGCGGCGGTCTGGTTTCGACTGCCGGGGACTATGCGCGTTTCCTGCAAATGCTATTGAACGGCGGCCGACTCGACACCGTGCGGCTCCTAAGCCGCAAGACCATCGAGCTGATGACCTCGGATCATCTCGGACCCATCACGGGGGCGTCCGATCTGCTCTTGCCGGGTTACGGATTCGGCTTAGGTTTCGCCGTCCGCCTGCAACCGGGGATGGCGCCTGTGCCGGGTTCCGTGGGGCAGTATTTCTGGGGCGGGCTCGCCGGCACCACG
>JAQGOD010000253.1 GCA_028293775.1 Gammaproteobacteria bacterium | reverse complement strand
CTGACGACGCCGGTGCTGCACGGCAAAGTGGGCCTGCGGGCCTCGACCACCGGACAGATTCTGATGGACGAGGTATTCGTGCCTGAAGAGAATTTGCTACCCGGCGTCACGGGACTCAAGGGCCCCTTCACGTGTCTCGATTCGGCGCGCTACGGCATTTCTTGGGGCGCGCTGGGTGCGGCGGAAAGCTGTTGGCATACCGCTCGCCAGTATGTGCTCGACCGCAAGCAATTCGGCCGGCCGCTCGCGGCCAATCAGCTGATTCAAAAAAAACTCGTCGATATGCAGGTGGAAATCACGCTCGGCCTGCAAGGCTGCCTGCGGCTCGGGCGAATGAAGGATGATGGAACCGCTTCAGTGGAAATTACCTCCATGATGAAGCGAAATTCCTGTGGCAAGGCATTGGATATCGCGCGGATGGCGCGCGACATGCTTGGGGGCAATGGAATTTCGGATGAATACGGCGTGATCCGCCATGTCGTCAACCTGGAGGTCGTGAATACGTACGAAGGCACCCACGATATCCACGCGCTGATTCTCGGCAGAGCCCAGACGGGCATCCAAGCCTTCTCATAGGAGCCTACTCGACCGTCGCCCCGGGGTCCTTCGGCGGCGGCGCTGTGACGACCGCATGACCTGCGGCCAACCACGCCTCGAGTCCGCCGTGCAGGGGCCGAACGCGCTTGAAGCCACGCTTCATTAGAATCCTGGCGACGCGCGCCGCGGAGGCTTCGCTGGGGCAGGTGCAGTAAAGAATGATGTCTCGGTCCAAAGGCAGGTCCTTGAGATGCGATTCTGCGTCGGGTATCGAGACATGCAGGGCACCGGGTATCCAATGAGGCTCGAGGGTTCGCGCGGTAGCCGAGCGAACATCGATGATCAAAGGCGCTGCGCCGCTTTGGATCAAGTCATAAAGTTCTGCGACGCTGATGCGGGCCATCCGCAGCATTTTGTAGAACCGAAGGCGCTCCATCCATTTGTATCCGACGTAGGCCGCCAACAACACCAGCACGGCCCCCAGCGCGCTGCCGCCGATGCGGGCAAAATTCATCAGCAGTTCCTCGATTTGCGTCTTGAACACGACGCCGGCGCCCAGTGCGGCACCGACCCACAACATCGCACCGAGGGTGCTCAAGCACAGGAAGCGTATCCAGCCGATGCGCATGGCACCCGCCATGGGCGGGGCGATGGTCGCCAACCCCGGAATGAATTTCGAGATCACCAAGGAATTGACGCCCCATCGGTCAAACTGGCGCTGCGTTTGGCTGACGCACGAATCGGGTTCCAGAGAAATCCTGCAGAGCGTTTTCAACACACGGATGCCATATTTTTCGCCGACCCAATACCAGGCGCCATCAGCGACGAAACAAGCCGCGACCGCGGCCGCGAAAAGCCATGCCAGCGACAGTTCTCCGTTGGCGGCGACAGCGCCGGCGAGCACCAGCACAGGCACCACCGGAACCGGCAGGCCGATTTGATTCAGCAGAACATTGAACGCCACGACCATGAGGCCGTAGTCCTTAAAACCATGGAAGAGTTGGCCGCTCAATGTTTTTTGCGTTCGATATTGGGCAAGAATGCCGCCACGATGCCCAGCAGCGGTAAGTAGGCACAGAGCCGATAGACGAATTCGATTCCATGCTGATCGGCGAGGCCGCCGAGCACGGCCGCGCCGATGCCGCCGATTCCAAAGGCGAATCCGAAAAACAGTCCCGATACGGCCCCCACGTTGCCGGGCATCAATTCTTGTGCGAACACCACGATTGCGGAGAAGGCTGAGGAGAGGATCAGGCCGATGATGAAGGTCAGAATGCCGACCCACATCAGGTCGACATAGGGCAGCAGCAGCGTGAACGGCGCAATACCCAGAATGGACACCCAGATCACACGCTTGCGTCCGATGCGATCGCCCAAAGGCCCGCCGAGTAGCGTGCCCAAGGCCATCGCCAACAGGAATACAAACAGATGGAGCTGAGCCGAGCGCACCGAGATATGAAATTTTTCGATCAGATAGAAACTGAAATAGCTCGTGATGCTGGCCACGTAGAAATACTTGGAAAAAATCAGCAGCACCAGCACCACGATGGACCAACGCACACGGCTTGCCGACACCGGGCGTGGTGCCGGCGCATGAGGCACGACGCTTGGCCGATCGATGTGCTGACGTTTGTACCATGCGCCAACACGCGCCAGCACCGCGATGGCGATCAGCGCGGCGATCGCGAACCAGGCGAGACTGGTTTGTCCTTGCGGAATGATCAGCCAAGCGGCCAGCAGCGGGCCCATGGCACTGCCTGCATTGCCGCCCACCTGAAAAATGGACTGCGCGAGGCCATGGCGGCCGCCCGAGGCCAATCGCGCGATGCGTGAGGACTCGGGATGAAAAATCGCGGACCCCGCGCCGATCAAGGCGGCCGCGACCAGCACGCTGGCATAATTCGGCGCGAAGGCTAGGGTCACCATGCCAATCAGGGTAAAACACATGCCGAGGCTCAAGGAATAGGGCTTGGGGTGCTTGTCGGTGTAGATGCCGATGAGCGGTTGCAGCAGAGAGGCGCAGGCTTGGTAAGTCAGCGTGATGGTACCGATCTGCGCGAAACTTAGATGAAACTCACCTTTTAGCAGTGGGTATATCGCTACGATCAGCGATTGCATCATGTCGTTGAGGAAGTGCGAGAAGCTCAATGCGCCCAGTAAATTGAAGCGAGTTTGAACCGGCGGTACGAGCGTCTGAGAATCTGCCGCAATACTTTTGGCCATACTTCGAACTCTTGAAATGTGCAGCTTTTCTGCAATCCGAACTGCTTACCCTACTAGCTACTTCGTTGCCTGTCCTGAGAGAATGCGCCGATGAAACGCTTCGCGCCGTTTGCGTTCTTGAGCGATATAGCCTCTCGTTGGGACGTACTTGC
>JAQGOD010000228.1 GCA_028293775.1 Gammaproteobacteria bacterium | reverse complement strand
GGCAGACCTCTGCTGTGTCGATCTTTCGGGGCCGGGTACGCAACCGGCCAATAATCCGCTCGAGCGATTGGTATTCAGCGGCGGCCGTGACCTTGTCAGCGATGTCTGGGTCGCCGGCCGGCAACTGCTATCGGGCGGCGAATTGACTCGGCTGGACTGGCCGGAGGTGGCGGCGCGCTCCGCGGTGTGGGCGAGCCGATTGAATGCGAGAGGTGGATGATGGATGTACGCCCCAATGTCGATCCAAAGGAACTGGCCAAGTTTTCCTCGCTGGCGCAGAGCTGGTGGGATCCTGCCGGCCCTTCAAGACCCCTGCACGAATTGAACCCGCTGAGGCTTCGATATATCGAGAGCGCGGTTAAACTGACCGGCGCTCGCGTCCTCGATGTCGGTTGCGGCGGAGGAATCTTGAGCGAGTCGATGGCGCGCAGCGGCGCGCGGGTGCTCGGCATCGATCTGTCGCAAGCCGTACTGGATGTGGCGGAACTGCACGCGCTGGAAAGCAAGGTATCGGTCGAATACAAAGCCATCGCGGCGGAGAAGCTGGCCGCGGCGCAACCGGCCTGCTTCGACTTGGTCACGTGCATGGAAATGCTCGAACATGTTCCTGATCCGGCGGCAATGCTCGCGGCGCTGGCGCAACTGGTGAGGCCGGGCGGCACTGTCATGGTATCCACGTTGAATCGTAAGCCACTCGCATTCGCGGTGGCAATCATCGGAGCCGAGTACATTGCGCGCGTGCTGCCCCGCGGGACCCATGAATACCTGAAGTTCATCCGCCCTTCCGAGCTGGCGCGTTGGGGTCGTGCCGCGGGACTTGAACTCAAGGATCTCACCGGCATCACTTACAATCCTTTGACGCGCGCATTTCGCTTGTCGCCCAACACCGATGTCAATTACCTTGCACACTTCAAACGCTCGGAATGACTACCCTCTCTTTACGGGCGGTCCTGTTCGATTTGGACGGCACGCTCCTTGACACCGCGCCGGACATGGTTGGCGCTTTGAACGCGCTGCGCCACGAACAATCGCTTGGGCCCCTGCCGTACGAAACCGTGCGAAGCGCCGTGAGCCACGGAAGCGCCCGTGTGGTGAAGGTGGGCTTTCCCGATGCTGACGCGGAAACTTTTCTAGCCCTGCAACAGCGCTTTCTGGAAATTTACCGCAGCGCGCTCAGCTGTGAGACGCGGCTGTTTCCCGGCATGGAGACGGTGCTGAAGGAATTGGCAGCATGGCGCTTGAAGGTCGGCATCGTGACCAACAAGCCGGGCTGGCTCACCACCCCGCTGCTCGTGGAATTGGAATTGCTGCAGCACTTTGCCTGCGTCGTGAGCGGAGATACCGTGGCGGAGCGCAAGCCGCATCCCTTGCCTTTGCTGCATGCCGCCGAGCTCGCCGACGTGCGGCCCGGCGAATGCATTTACGTGGGCGACGCGGAGCGCGATGTTCAAGCCGCACATGCTGCAGCGATGCCGGCTTTGGTGGCCAATTACGGTTACCTGCGGGCCGATGAGGATTCGACTGCTTGGAAAGGCGACGGGTATTTGAGCGGGCCGCTGGATCTTTTAGAGTGGCTCAAGTCGAGCGGGCGCCTGTGAGCGACCTTAAAGTTTGGGCGGCGCTGGTGATAGGCATTGCGCTGGGTGCGCTGGCGGGACTCTTGTGGCGCGCGCGCCGCGAACAAACCCTGCGCATCGATGCCGAATTGTTGCGATCACGGCTCAAGAGCGAAGAAATGTTGAGCGCCGAGCGCGAGCAGACCTTGGCGCGCGCGCGCGATCAGCTGCAGGGGGTGTTCGGCGAGCTGGCACGCGAGAGCCTGCAGAGCAACAGCGAAGTGTTCCTGCAGCTCGCGCGCGAACGCTTCGCTCGCCAACAAGTGGACGCCTCGCAGCTATTGAAGGAACGCGAGTCGGCGATCGAGTCGCTGGTCAAGCCCATCCGTGAGGCATTGGCCAAGACTGAGGCGCAGATCCAGGCGATCGAGCGCGACCGCATCGATTCCTTTGCCACAATCAAGGTGCAAATGGAGGTCTTGGCGAGCGGCCAATCGTTGTTGTCGCGTGAGACGCGCAACTTGGTCACCGCCCTGCGCCGTCCCGATGTGCGCGGGCAATGGGGGGAAATCACCTTGCGCCGATTGGTCGAGTTGTCAGGCATGACGTTGCATGTCGACTTCAGCGAACAGCTGCACCGCAAGACCGATACCGGCGCGATACGGCCCGACATGATCGTGCATATGCCCGAGGGTCGCGACATCGTCGTGGACGTGAAAACACCGCTCGAGGCCTATCTCGCCGCCGTGGAAGCCCAAGACGAGACTGAACGAGGCGCGCAACTGCGCCGCCACGCGCAAATCGTCGGCGCGCGCGTTCGCGAACTATCCTCAAAGCAATATTGGTCGCAATTCGAACGCAGTCCGGATTTCGTGGTGTTGTTTCTGCCGGGCGATCAGTTCCTGTCCGCGGCGTTGCAGGAAAACCCGGGTCTAATCGATGATTCTTTGCGCCAAAACGTCATGCTGGCCACGCCGACGAGCTTGGTGGCGCTATTGAAGGCCGTATCCTATGGCTGGAAACAAACGCAATTGGCAGAGAACGCCGCAGAGGTGCGCGAGCTGGGTGAAGAGATCTACAAACGCCTCGCCGTATTCGGCGAGCATCTGGGAAAATTGGGAAAGTCCCTCGGCAGCAGTGTCGAGTCCTTCAATCGGGCAGTGGGTTCGCTCGAGCAACAAGTCCTGCCGGCCGCGCGCCGCTTCGAGGGGCTGGGTTTAAGGGTGAGCCGCGCAATCGAGCCCCTGGAGCCGATCGCGAATTTAGCTCGTACGCCGCGCGCCGAGCCGGACCAGCCGGAGCTTTTCGATGAGCCCCGCTCTCAAGACCCTTGATGCCACCTATCGTGCGCGAGCCATTCCTGCCGGATCGGCGCGATATTGGAGCTGGCTGTTCGCTGCGGCGCCGGCACGCCCGCCGCTGCTCGGGATTTACGCGTTGCTGGCCGAGTGGAATGCGTTGATGGATCCGGCGACCGAACACAATGCGGCTCACATCAAATTGGCATGGTGGCAAGAGGAAATCCGCCGCCTTGCCGCCGGAGTGCCGGTGCATCCCATCGGCATTTATCTGGCCTCGCTGCCGCGCGCCGGCGAGGTCGATTTCGGCCGGTTGGCCGCGTCAATCGATGCCGCGGTCGCTGAAACCAACGGCGCGCCACTGGAACGCGGGACTGAATTGGAACCTCACGCCCGCGCATTGCGGGCACCTCCCCTCGCGCTGGCCTCTTTGCTCGTCACGGAGAGCCTCGATGATGCCAGCACGGGAATCTGCGCCCAGGCCTTGGCGGTGGCAGATTATTTATCGCGCGCGACACGCGACTACCGGCGCGAAGTGCAATTAGGACGGGTACCCTTCCCGGTGGATGAGCTTCTCGCCGCGGGTGTGGAGAACATCGACCTGCGCGCCGATCATGCGCCGCCGCCGCTCTCAAGTTACTTGGCGCGGCTTCGGCAGCGCGCTTGCGAAAACTATGAGATCGCCGCGCGCGCGCTGCCCGCCGAGCACCGCTCGCAACTGCGCCACCTCTTGGTCCTGGCGGCATTGGGATTGAAACATTTAAAGGCACGCGCGCCGATAGTCAGGTCAACCGGCATGCAGGATATGCTGTTGGCTTGGTCGACGGCGCGGCGCGCCTAAGTTCCGAAGGCCCCTATGATTCCCGAGCATTTCATCGCCGACCCCGACCTTCTCAAAGGACGGACCATTCTGATCACCGGCGCCGGCAGCGGCTTGGGCCGGGCACTGGCGATTCAGTGCGCGCGTGCAGGCGCGTGCGTGATTTTATCGGGACGCAATGGCGCCAAACTCGATCGCGCATACGATGAAATCGAGACACTGGGTGCGCCCAAACCCGCGATCGCCGTGCTGGATTTGGCCTCGGCGACTGCGGTCGACTACGATGCCCTCGCCCGCGTCATTGGCGAGGAATTCGGAAAGTTGGATGGCTTGGTCCATGCTGCGGGCTTGCTCGGCGATCGAACTCCGCTGGAGCAATATGATGTGCCGACCTGGTGTAAGGTCTTGCATGTGAATCTCACAGCCCCCTTCATTCTCACGCAGGTCCTATTGCCGCACCTGCGCAAGTCCGAGGATGCCTCCATCATCTTTGTGAGCAGCGGCGTGGTGAAAAAATCGCGCCCCTTCTGGGGAGCGTATGCCGTCTCCAAGACGGGCTTAGAATCGGTGCGCAGCATGCTGGCAGAGGAACTGGAAGGCGAGGCGAACATCCGGGTGAATAGCGTCAATCCGGGCCGGATGCGGACCGCCATGCGGGCGGCGGCGTATCCTGCGGAGGACCCGAACACGGTACCAACGGCCGAATCGGGGTGCGGCCCTTTTCTTTACTTGTTGAGCGCGCGCGGCCGCGGCATTGACGGTCAGTACATCGAGGCCCAATAACATGGCGGAGACTTAAGGATGCACAAAAGTAAACTCTTCTTGGGCGCCACGGCGGCAATCCTTTGTGTTGCCCTGGGAGCGGCGGTGCGCGCGGCGCCCGCGCC
>JAQGOD010000227.1 GCA_028293775.1 Gammaproteobacteria bacterium | reverse complement strand
TTTCTGCAATCCCTGATCGCCGGATTCGTCTATGTATGCTACGTAGTCGTAGTCCGGCTTGTAAGGATCAGCAGCCATGGCCCCCAAAGTCTCAGTGAAAACCCCGCGCAACCCTAGCAGGAACGCGGATGATTTCGAATCCGTCGCCAAGCGGCTTGAGTGCGACGAAGACAAGGGGCGGTTTGAGGCCAAGCTGGGGAAGATCGCTAGGGCGAAGCCAAGCGAGACATGAGAACGGGTCTTGTACTGCTATGCGCGCTGGCTCTTTCAGGGTGTTCATTTAAGGCCAAGTGGCATGACACCACTGGAAGGGGGCGCCCTTCGGAATTGGCAAGTCCCGACGCCAAAGAATGCTACGACCTCTCCGGCTATTCTTCCCTCAGCAAAGCCTCAAACTCTGGCGATTTTGAGGCTTTTAAAGCCAAGCTGGATGCCTGCATGGCAGCGCGCGGATGGGAATTGGTCCGCGACAAGGGTTAGTGGGCGGGTTTGTCAAAGATAACATCGCCCCGAAAATCCCTGGTGTGGGACAGGCCTCGTTTATCAGGCAGGCTTCGGCGGGAGCAAGGAGCGGCCATCACAGAATCGCCGCGACCTGACGGTAGCGGCGGCCGAGGGCGAAAAGCCACTCCATGGCCTGATGCAACTCGGAAGGGTAAGCGTCGCGCGCCTCTCGAAGAAGCGAACTCCGCAGGGACGGCGAATATTCATGCTCCGGCGCCTTGGCATAACGGCGGAGTGCATCGCTTCCGGCGATGTGTCGCGCGTTTCGCGCATCCAGACCAAGATGCAAAAGAACTTTGCCAAAACCGTCTTCGATGGCGGCCAGCATCGCATCGAAATCGAGGGCCATGACGCGTGCGCCGAAGGCGTCTTGCAATCGCGTCTGGGTGAGCTTTTCGACCAGCCACGCCATCGCGGCCAGTTCGCCGAGACTCGATGGCCGCCGCACCGCCTCGCCGAGAAAGACACTGAGACGATAGAGGCGCTCAGGCCCATATCCATTGAGATCCTGAATCGAATTCTGCGCCGCGAACATGGTGGCGATATACGTCTCCGCGCCGACATTCAGCGTAATGGCGCACGACTCTGGACGCGCGGCCAGCAACCGCGGCGCAAGCCGTTGGGCTGTGCTGGTGGCTTTGAGGATCACGACATCGCTTTGCGCAAACCCACGCTCCCAAAGGCGCAGGAAAATCTCCAGCCGTGCATCGAGACCCGGCACTTCATGGTCGTATGCTTCTGCCAAACTGCGAAGCGGCAAAGGTTCACGCAACGACAGGACGCTGCCCATCTCGTCGAGCAGCCGGCTCAGCAATGTCGATCCGACATGGCCGCTGTGAAAAATGAAATGCAGCGGGCGAATGTCGCGCGCACCCGCAAGCGCCTCGCTCACCCAGGTCAGTCTCTCCCATGCGCCCGGTGGGCCATGGGCGGCCACGCGTTCGTCGAGAAAGCTCGAGCGGCGATAATCTTCCGCCCGCATTGGCACGAACTGCACCGCGTCATGCGCCAGATCAAGCCGCCAGGGATAGAGCGCGGCATTTGTCGCCAGACCCTCGCGCGTCATCGCTGCTATCAGCGGGGCAAATTGGTTGCCCGCAACTCGATTCCGCCACGCGGCAATTCGCTGGTCGCCGAGATTACGGCCTGTACCGGCGGCGCGTTCATCAAGGTAACGAAGCCCTGGACTGCGCGCATGCTGGTGCTGTCATCACCCATGAAATCGCTGATCGCCTGGAAGAAATTTTTCTGCCGCGGAAAGCGCTTGAACGCCACACGCTGATCGGCCGGGATATTGGCCAGTTGCTTGCTGATCGCGGCCGCCGTCCAGAACCCGCCCAGCTGATCGACCAAGCCTTGCTTGCTGGCATCGGCTCCGCTCCAGACGCGGCCGCGCGCGACCTGCTCGACCTTTTCAAGCGACAATTTCCGACCCGTTGCGACCTTTTGCTTGAAGTCCGCATAGATCGAGTCAACCTGCGTATTCAGCGAGGCAAGTTGCTCCGGCGTGAACGGCGTCAGGCTCGAATCCATCAATGCATTCTTGCCGACGCCAACCTGATCGACGCCGACGCCGATCAAGGCCAGCGATTTTCCGACCGAGACCTTGCCGGTGAGGACGCCAATCGAGCCGGTGATCGTACCGGGCTCCGCCACGATCTTGTTGGCCGAGGTTGAGATGTAGTAGCCGCCGGACGCTGCAACCGAACCCATGCTGACGACCACCGGAATGCCCTTCGCCCGCGCCTTCTTCACGGCATCCAGGATCTGATCGGAAGCGGTCACCGATCCGCCGGGCGAGTCGATGCGCAACAGGATAACGCGGATCGATTTGTCCTTGGCGGCTTCGCGAATGGCGCGCGCCATGTCGTCGCCGGCGATACCCGAACTCGAGCCAAAAACGCTGCCGCCCGAAGAGCCTTCGACAATCTCGCCATTGCCCGCGATCAACGCGATATAGGGCCCCCTGGCTGAGGCACCGACGTCGTCTTTGGCGCGGACAAAGTCCGCCATCGACGTGTATCTGGCGCCGGCGCCGGCCCTTGCGAGCGCCGCCTCATAGGCTTCGTCGTCGAATCCAAGGCGGTCGATCAGCCGGGCCTTTTGCGCGTCTTCGGCAAGTTGCGGACTGGCTTCAAAGACGGCCGCCACCGCGTTCGCCGTCAGATGCCGGTCCTCGGCAACACCGGCGGTCGCCGTGTTGTACCAGGATTGCATCAGCGCGGTCAGCTGCTCGCGGTCGGCCGGGGTCATGGATTTTTCCATGAACATATCGGCGGCACTTTTATAGTCCGAGCGCTTGACGATCTGCGGCTCGGCCTGGATCTTGTCGAACAGCCCGCGCAGGAAGATTTCACCACCACCCTCGCCGGCCGACCCGAACGGCGTGCGCGGCTGCATCCAGATCTGGTCAGCGGCGGAAGCGGTCAGATAGTCGCCCAGCCCCGGCGCATCGAAGCCCTGGCTATGGGCGATGACGAATTTTCCCGATTTGCGAAAGCGCTGCAGCGCCGTGCCGATTTCCTCTGCCTGGGAGATCGGCAGATTGGCATCGCCCAGCCGCACCATTATGCCTTTGACGCGGTCGTCTCGCTCCGCGGCGTCGAGGCCGAGAATGATGTCCATAACTGTCACCGGACGGGCGCCAAAGCGGAAATTGGCCGAACTGGAATCCTCCAAGGGGTGACGCAAATCCAGCGCCAGGACCATTTTGGACGGCAACCCGTCGCCCTG
The DNA here is from genome assembly GCA_028293775.1 of Gammaproteobacteria bacterium. The sequence goes on along the minus strand of JAQGOD010000227.1, from coordinate 1,286 downwards.
TGCCAGGCCGACCAGGATCAGCACACCAATGAGCAACAGGAGGAGCAGCGCGAACCGGGCCACGCTGTTCAAGGTGCCAAAGACGATCGATCGCAGCCAGCGCAGGAAGGCAACCATTCCAATACCTCTCGAACGGACGTGTAGCTGCGTCCTTATATGGGGAGGGACTTAAAGAAGGCCAACATTCTCTCCGCGCGGAAGCGAGTTCTATGTGCTTTCCTTAACGGCCGGTTCGCCTGAAACCCGTCCATGGGTTAGGTTTCGCCATGCCGCATTTCGATTCCAGCGGGTTCAGCCTCGCTTATGACGATATCGGACCCCGCGAGGGACGCCCGGTGCTTCTGGTCCACGGTTTCAGCTCCAACCGCCAGGAAAACTGGCGTCGCTTGGGCTGGTACGGTGCCTTTGAGCGCAAGCAGATCCGCTGTCTGGCGCTGGACTGCCGTGGCCATGGTGAGAGCGCCAAGCCGCACGATCCCGTCGCCTATGCCCGGGGTGCCATGGTTGGCGATATCATAGCCCTGCTAGACCATTTGAACGTCGAGCGCGCCGATCTGCTGGGCTTTTCGATGGGCGCCCGGCTGGTCCTGGCGGCGGCGCTGGCGGCACCCAAACGTTTTCCGCTGGTCATTGCCGGTGGGATCGGCGGCAAGTTGTTCGAGCCGCGTCCGGCCGGCTTCAAGATGGCAGAAGCGATGGAGGCCGACGACCCGGACTCGATCGGCGAGCCGCTGCTGCGCAGCTTCCGCCGCTTTGCCGATGAACAGGGCGAGGACCGCATGGCGCTGGCCGCACTGACCCGCCAGGAAGACCCGCCGTTCACCCGCGCCGAACTGGCAACACTTTCAAACCCTGTACTGATTGTCGCCGGCGCCCATGACGAACTGGCCGGGGATCCGCGCGAGCTGGCGGCGGTGTTCCCGGATGGCAAAGCCGTCACCCTGCCCGGCTGCGATCATTTCTCGGCGATCCCGCATGTCCTGTTCAAGGCGGCGGTGTTCGACTTTCTCGACGGCACCCTCGAATGATCAGGCGGCGTCGACGACCACCGATTTGATATTGACGAATTCGTGGATGCCAAAGCTGGAGAGTTCGCGGCCGTAGCCGCTCTCCTTGACGCCGCCGAATGGCAATCTCGGATCGGACTGCACGGTCGCATTGACAAACACCGAGCCCGCTTCCATCGCCTCGACCGCCAGCTGCTCGCCGAGCGCCGTGTCGCGGGTGAAGATGCCGCCGCCGAGGCCGAACACGGAATCATTGGCAATCGCAATCGCGTCGTCCTG
>JAQGOD010000210.1 GCA_028293775.1 Gammaproteobacteria bacterium | reverse complement strand
AATCGCAAAGTTCGTGACCACCTCGTTCATGAACTCAGTATCGCCGGTTTCAAACAGGCGCACGCCTTGGGGCAAGTTCTTGAGCGTGGGCAGCGCATAGACTTTTGCGTTCGCCGTGCTTAATTGCACGCCGGGGGCCAGGTCCGCATCGATGTACAAGCGGCGGCTCTGGTTGTAGCGCCGCACCGCCGAGGGTCCTTGCCCGAAACTCAAGTCCGCTACCGACTTCAAGGGCACGCTCGCGCCGGAGCTCGTGGGAACGGGCAAGTTCTCGAGCGTGGTCAGATCGCGCCGTGACCTCTCCGGCAGGCTGACACGGATCGGAATGGTGCGATCGGTCAAGGCAAATTTCGCGCCGTTTTGCGGCAGATCGCCCAAGGTGGCGATACGGATGGTCTCGCTGATGCTTTGCACGCTCACGCCCATTTGCGCCGCGAGATCCAGCCGCGGATGCACGACTATTTCAGGCCTCGGCAAATCGCCATTGATGCGCGGCGAGCGAATTTCTTGGAGCCCGCGCATCTCATCCAGCAGCTTGTGTCCGGTACGTTCCGTCAGCGCGGGATCATCGCCCACCAGATAAAGCGTGAGATCGCGCCCGCCAAAACCGCTAAAATTTTGGAAGCTGATGTGTGCGTCGGGAACTTGATTGAGCAGCGGCATCAGGCGTTGCTCAATTTCCTTGGCGCTGGCCTTGCGTTGGTCGCGCGGTACCATGCTGATGAACAATGACGCGTTGCGCACTTCGGCAGAATCGGAACCGACGAACTCCACGACGTCGGTCACCTCCGGCTGCTTGCGCACGATGACGGCGGCGGCGGCGGACAAGCGAGCGGTATCCTCAAGCTTGCCGCCCGGCGGCAGTTCGATGTTCAAGATTGAGGTGGAAAAGTCCTCGGGCGGCACGAAAGCCTTCGGTAGCAGCATTCCACCCGCGATCGACAGGGCGAAAAACACGGTACCGAAAGCAATGGTCTTCCAGCGATTGGCGACGCACCACGTCAGCGTCTTGATATAAGCCGACATGATCGGGCCATCATCGCGATGTGGGATGTCATCGCTGTTAAGGGCATAGGCTGCGAGCACCGGGGTGATCATGCGGGCCACCAACAACGAGATGAACACAGCCGCGGCAACCGTGAGGCCGAATTGCCTGAAGTACTGCCCGCTGATGCCGCCCATGAAGCTCACGGGCAGAAACACCGCGATGATGGTGAACGAAGTGGCGACCACGGCGAGTCCGATCTCATCCGCCGCCTCCATGGCCGCGCGGAATCCGCTCTTGCCCATGCGCATGTGGCGCACGATATTCTCGATCTCCACGATGGCATCATCCACCAGCACGCCGGCCACCAGTGACAAAGACAGCAATGTGATCCCATTGAGCGTAAATCCCATCCACTGCATGAAAGCAAAGGTGGGCACGGCCGACAAGGGAATGGCCAGCGCCGAGATCAGCGTGGCGCGCCAATTGCGCAGAAACAGCCAGACCACGGCGACTGCGAGGATTGAGCCTTCGATGAGCGCTTCCAAAGCCGAATGATAAGTCTTGATGGTGTGATCGACCGTCGTGAATATCCGCTGGATATGCAGTGACGGGTTGTCTTTTTGGATCTTGACCAGTTCCTTGGCGACTCCTTCGGCGGTGCTGACGTCAGAGATGCCCTTGGACTTGTAGAGCTGGAATGCCGTCGCGGGGCGGCCGTTGTGCCTTGCCAAGCTGCGAGTTTCAGCGACGCCATCGTGCACGTCGGCAATCTCCCCCAGGCGCACCGACTTGCCCCCCGGAACAATGATGAGCGTGTCGCTCAGGGCTTCGGCGGACTTGGCGCCGCCGAGCACACGGATGGCTTGCTCGCCGCCGCCCACCTGTGCGCGTCCGCCTGGCGCGTCCAAGTTCAGTTGCCGCAGCTGCGCGTTGACCTCCACCGCCGTCAAGCCCAACGCCTGCATGCGCGACGGATCCAATTCGACGCGAATTTCCCGGTCCGCACCGCCGATGCGCTGCACCTGAGCAATGCCGTGCACACCCAATAGCCGTTTGGTGATGGTGTTGTCGATCGCCCAGCTCAGTTGCTCGGGTGTCATGTCGGTGGTCGTGACCGCGTAGATGGCAAATGATCCGCCTTCCGAGTCCTCGCGCTGCACCTGCGGTTCCAAGATGCCTTGCGGCAAGTCGGCGCGTACCCTGGCGACGGCGTCACGCACGTCGGTGACCGCCCGGTCGACCGGCGTGCCGATATTGAACTCGACGATAATCAGTACATTGCCTTCGGAAATGCGGGTTTGCTGATGGTGAATGTTGCCGATGCTGGCAATCGCTCCTTCCACTTTCTGCGCAATCTGCGTCTCCATTTCCGTCGGTGCGGCGCCGGGCTGGAAAATGTTGACGTCGACCGCCGGGAAGGAGACATCCGGATTCAAGTTGATGGGCAGCCGAATGAACGCGACGGTGCCCATGAAAAACAGCACCACGAATAGAACGATGGGGGTTACCGGATGGCGAATCGCCCAGGCAGAAATATTTTTCATGACTTGCCCGCGACGATCAGGACCGGTTTCACGGTCTCCCCTTCTTGCAGGAAGGCGCCGGCCGTGGTGACAATTTGGTCCTTAGGGCTAAGACCTTCCGCAATGGTCACGCCGGTCGGAACCATGCCCGACACGCGCACCGCGCGCCGCTCGACCTTGCCTTGAGCATTGACGATGAGCACGTAGCTGCCCTTGTCGTCGGTGAGCACCGCGGTTTGCGGCACTACGGCGCGCTCTGCGTTGCTCACGGTCACTTCCGCGCGCGCGAAGGCGCCCGGCCGCAGGTTAAGATCCGGCGTGAGCGACACCTTGGCTGTCCCTAAGCGCGTCGCCGGATCGATGACGGCACCGAGGAGCCGGATCCGCCCTTGATAAATTTTCGTTGTGCCCGTGAGCTTCACGTCCACGAGCTGCCCTACCTTCAGCAGCGGCAAGTCCTGTTCGGCCACTTGGCCGCGCAGTTCAGTCTCACCATCCTTGGACAGGCGAAACAACGCTTCACCGCCCGGCATGGCAGTCTGACCCACTTCAACGCTGCGGGTCAGAATGATGCCGTCGGCCGGCGCCCGAACATCAGCTCGCGCGAGCCGTGCCTTGGCTTCTTCCAACTGTGCCGCGGCCACTTTGACATGCGAGGCCGCGGTCACGGCGCTCGACTTACGGCGCTGAGTCTCTTCCGCGGACAGCGCGCCGGAAGCACCCACCGCGCTGGCGCGTTGATACTCGGCCTGAGCCAGTTCGGCTTCGGCACGTGCCTGATCGAGCGCCGCTTCCAGGTTGGTGACCTGCGGCTCGAGCACCGAGTTATTCAGGTGCACCAGCGCCTGGCCCCGCTTCACGTGATCGCCGGCCTCGACGTAAACCGCGGTAACGCGGCCGCCGTCGCCTTCGACGCCAATGGGCATGTCGTAGCGTGCCGCAATGGTGCCGATAATGCTCACCGTGGCAGGCACGGCGCTGACGCCGACCTCTGCGACAGAAACCGCCGGTATGGCGGAGACAGCAACCGCAGGCTTTGCGATCAATGCATGGGTGACGCGCCAGCCTATAAACGACAGCACGGCCAAGATT
>JAQGOD010000196.1 GCA_028293775.1 Gammaproteobacteria bacterium | reverse complement strand
GCCGCGACAAACGATTCTTGCGTGCAGTCCTCCGCTGCCTCCCGCTGCCCCGTGAGACGCAAGCACAATCCATAAACCCGCGGCGAGAACTGCCGATACAGGTGTTCAAAGGCCGCCACGTCGCCCGCGGCCGCCGCGGCAATGGTATCCGTGGGCTCCGCGCTTGAATCCATGGCTAGAACTCGATGGAGAGTGTGAATCATTCCCCTGCTTAGAGGGAAGCTGAACCCCAAAGGTTTAAATACAGGCTCCTAGGTGTTGGGCCGCTCGAACAACCGGGCAATGGTAGTGACCGCGCGGTCCGCTTCGGCCCGGTCCGGCACAGCGGTATCGTCATCGAAACCGTAGTAATCGCTCTCCCCGACTGCCTGGAACACCAAGCCATCCCGTCGCGGTACAAAGGAAACGCCTTTATAAAAGAGACCGTAGTCAACATCCGCCTGGGGAATCGCGCGGGCTAACTGCCCGCGGACCGGGATTACCGTCTGATCCCCGAACAAGGCGCGCGCACCGAAGCCCGTGGCATTGATCAGCGTTTTTTCCCGCAATTTTCTGAAATCATCGGGCGTGTGGAATTCGGCGATCTCGATCTTTCCACCATTGGCAATGAAGTCGCCCGTCAGCACTCGCGTGTATGCCGAGAGATTGAACATCATGAGCGAGTTTCTGCGCAGGTACCGAGAGCCCAATGAATGGCTGCCGGGCGCGAAGTCGGTGCTCTGAGGTATCAGATCGCCGATTAATTCCCGCTGCAGCTCCGCGAAAGGCGGCCGAGTATCGGGTGCGCGGCGGCCGCGTGCGGATGGCGGCGCATCCGACACATAGTAAGTATCGATGTACTCGACAGGCGTACCCGGAAGACCGAGGAAATTTTGATAAACCTGATAGGAAGTCCGCGCCATGTCCGACCAGGATTGCCTGAACGCGGGAGTGGCGTGTTGCTCGAGGCATATTCTTGAGTCCGGGCTCCAAATCCCCGTCGCCAGAGATGATCGCACGTTCGGCGGCAACTCCTTGGCATAGATGGTAACCCGAGCGCCGTTGCGCTGCGCCAGGAGCGCCGAGGTCAAGCCCAAGGCCCCGCACCCAACGACCGCGATGTCTCTCTCGCCGCTCTCCATCGCTTTGCGCACCGCGATCGCGCTTGAGCCCCATGACAGCGACCAGCCGCTGCCGCCGTGACCGTAATTATGGACGATGAATTTTGAACCCACGGTTTCGGTATCGAGCCGAGGCCCTTGCGCGCGAAACGGACGGGTGCATACGGTTATGCGGGTAATGCGGTCCGTGCCTGCGCGCACAGGCGTAAGACGCAAGGAAGGTTCCATCTTCGAACGCTGCGTGCCCAAAGCGCCGGCACAGCCCTCGAGTCCGCCGAGCAGCAACGCAGTTCCGGCGCCGGCTAATAATTGACGGCGTCCGATTGCCTCCCGCATTCATCACTCCTGTCAGTCACCACATTGATGCCAGTGCGGATTGTAAACAGGAAACACAGGCCGCAGGCAAAATTGCGGGCCCTCGAGGATCGGCGCGTGCTAACGTGCCCAAAAAACCTCGATCAGGAGAAGAGCATGCCTTGGGGACAACTCGTAGCGCTCGCAGCGGCCATCATGTTGGCCGTCGTTGTGGAGGGCAACGCGCTTGCCGCAGCGCGAAATGAAAAAGTGTATCAAGCGGTAGAAGCGAATCGCAGCGCGGCGTTGGACCTTCTGAAAGAGATCGTCAACATCGATTCCGGAACAGGAGATGTGGAAGGCGGGGCGAAAGTCGAGGCGGTGCTTTCCGCTAAGCTCAAGGAACTGGACGCCGAGGTGAGAACGGAGCCCGCTGAGACTTCGGGGCTGCCGGATAACTTGGTTGCCGTTTTCCACGGGTCCGGCAAGGGCAGAATCCTCATCGTCGCGCATATCGACACGGTTTTTGGGCCTGGCACTGCGGCGGCGCGCCCGTTCAGCCAAGACAAAGGTCGCGCCTACGGTCCTGGCGTAGGCGATGAAAAAGCCGGCGTAGTCAGCGCGTTCACCGCGCTGAAGATCTTGCACGATTTGGGCTTTAAGAAATTCCGGACCATCACTTTGTTGCTCGACGATAGCGAAGAACGCGGGTCGCCTGGTTCGACCAAGCTGATAAGGCGCCTGGCGCGCGAGCATGATGTGGAATTCAACATGGAGCCTGGCGATCCGCCGGATGCGTTGACGGTGTGGCGCAAGGGCTCGGCGAACGTTCGCATCCAAGTCAAGGGGCGCGCGGCCCACGCAGGAATGGCTCCACAGGATGGACGAAACGCCGCGGTTGAGTTGATGCATCAACTGGAGGCACTTCAAGGCGCATTCCCGCTTTCCGGCAACGGTGTCACGGTCAATTTAACCGTTGTGCACGCGGGCGAACGGCCGAACATCATTCCCGACTTCGCCGAAGCGATACTCAATGTTCGATACCGCAAAGCGGAGGAATTGGACGCGGTGCTCGCTCGATTAGAGGCCGGCAGCCACACAACCCAGATTCCGGACACCACCGTGGTTATTTCTCACGATCCTTCTTTTCCGCCGCTCACCGAAAACGCGCAAATCGATGCCCTCGCCGCCCGCGCACGCGCGATCTACGCCGAACTCGGCAAAACGGTCGAATTATCCGGCAACGGAGGTGCTTCCGAATCGGCACTCGCCATGTCGGAAGGAACCCCTGCACTCGATGGTCTGGGTTTCGTCGGCGGCGATTTTCACACCGATCATGAATGGATCGACCTCAACAGCGTTACGCCGCGGCTCTATCTGTTCACCCGGCTGCTCATGGAAAGCGGCGCAGGCCCGCGGCCCTAATTTGCAAGCGCGGTTTTGAAAGCTCGGTGATTTCTTACGCGGGTTGAGGGCGCGCGGGTGACAACGGGAGTTGCGCCTGCACGGTAGGGTGCGCGCATACGCAAGGTGATATGTGACGACCGAAACCGGCGAGAGAACCGCAACCGCTCCTACCGTGCAAAAATCCCCGCCTCCGACGACGGGCAAGGTGGTTGGACGTATCGTTGTTGCGATCGGGTTGCTCTTGGTGCTGATCATCGCCGGCGTAGCGCTTGCACCTTCCAGCTTTTGGCGCTGGCTCATCATCCGAGAGGCTTCGCACGCGACCGGCCGCTCGGCGAGCATCGAGGGCGACGTGAAACTTCACTTATTCTCGCTCAACCCCTCTTTGGTTGTCGAAGGCTTTGCTCTCAGCAATGCGCCATGGGCCAAGCCAAAGGATATGCTGAAGGTCAAGCGATTTGAAGCAACCGTGAGTCTCAAGGCATTGCTCGGGTTTCATTTGATTTTTCCACGCGTGGAGATTGACTCGCCGGGCATCGACTTCGAGCGCGATGCGTCCGGACGCGCCAACTGGGATTTTTCCGGTGCCGGCGCGCCGAAGTCCTCGAAAGCCGGTTCAGCACCGCTGCATCTTCCCGTCATACAGCAACTGAGTCTGACGAATGGATCCCTTACAGCCAGTGATCGTATCCGCAAATTGACGTTCAATGGTCAAGTCTCGGTGCAGGAAACCCAGGCGGATAGCGCTGACAACCACGCGTTGAAGCTGCGCGGCTCGGGCACATTGAATGCCAAACCCTTCGAGCTTAAGTTGGATGGCGAGCCTTTGATCGGTGTTCAACCCAGCAAGCCGTACGGCTTCGAAGCCGCCGTGACCGCAGCGGACATCAAGCTCAATGCTCATGCCACGATTTCGCATCCGTTCGATATGGGCGCGCTGCAAGCAACATTTCATCTCTCCGGTAGCGACTTGGCGGATGTGTATTATCTGACCGGCCTGGCTCTGCCGAATACACCTCCCTATGATGTGTCCGGCACATTGATTCGCGACGCCCTCAAATTCCGCATCGACGATTTCCAAGGCAAATTGGGCAGCAGCGATGTGTCGGGAAAATTAGGCATCGATACGGGGCGAGAACGACCGAAACTAACAGCAGCGCTGATCTCGAAGCAACTGAACCTTGCGGATTTGGCGGCTCCGTTGGGATCTCAAGCAACCCCCGAGCGCAAATCCGATACGCTGGCGCGACCTCCCGGTGCGCCGGCCGCAGCTCCGCCCGCCGCCTCCCCCCCAAAGCTGCTCCTTCCGGATGCTGACCTGCAAGTTCAACGGGTGCGCGGCATGGATGCCGACGTGCAATTCGATGCCGCATCGGTCATGACCACGAAGATGCCGATGAAAAAGGTGCGCTTCCACTTGAATCTTGACAACGGAAAGATCACGGTCAATCCCCTCGACTTCCAGCTGGCGCAAGGTGATGTTTCCGGTAACTTCGCCGTCGATGCGCAAGGTCCGACGCCGGTGACGAGCGTCGATATGAAATTGACAAATGTGGATCTCGCGCAGTTCAAGCCGAAATCGAGCAATGTGGCACCGCTCGAGGGGCAGCTCTTGGGGCGAATCAAACTACGGGGCTCGGGCAGTTCTGTGCACAAGACAGCCGCGACGGCAGACGGAGACGTCACGTTGGTGATTCCCAAAGGGGAAATGCGGGAGGCCTTTGCAGAGTTGATGGGCATCAATTTGGCCCGAGGACTCGGTCTCATCCTGGCGAAAAACGAGCAGAACACGGAGTTGCGCTGTGGAGTTGTCAGCTTCAAGGCGGACGGCGGTGATTTGAAGGCGACAACGCTGGTCATAGACACGACCCACGTGCTGGTAACAGGTCAAGGCAACATCAATCTAGCCACTGAGGCGTTGAATCTGTCCTTGCGCGGCGAACCCAAGCAGGTACGGCTGCTGCGTTTACGTACTCCAATCACGTTGCGCGGGTCGCTCTTGCAACCAAAAATTGGCGTGGACCCGGGAAAGTTGGCGGCACAAACCGGCGGGGCCGTGGCCCTGGGTGCCCTGTTGACGCCGGTGGCCGCGGTTTTGGCCTTTGTGGATGGCGGCCTTGCCAAAGATGCCAATTGCGCAGCCCTCCTGGCACAAGCCCAGCAAGGCAAGAATCTGCCCAGCCACGAGTAGGCTCCGAGGGGTTCGTGTTCCCCTGTCAGGCAAATTCCTACGAGCGGATGCGAATCACTCCCACTGCCGTAGGCGGCGAGCGCAAGATTTAATGACCCCGGTGATTTTCCCGGCTGTACTTATTGGAGTTTCGCATGGGGCTGAACCTCGACGTGGAGGCTGCTACGCAGCCGGAAGGATTTCGCCGTGCGTTGGCACGAAATCTCGTCGCGCAGCGCTTTGCCATTGATGCATACCGCCAAATTGCGGAAGTTAGCGGCAACCATGGCGAGGCATCGCTTCGCCTCGCCCGGGTTGCTCTCGCCGTCGAAGAGGAACATGCGGAAATACTGTCTTCGTTGATTCAGCGATTCGGCAACATCACCAAGGAAGCTAGCTAACTCGTAGGCTTATTCCGACAGCCTTCCCAACTACACAAGCGACATCGGCCGCGTTGCCTTTTGGCTATGGTGGTCGTCGCCAATGCAAGTCAGTCGGTCAACCCATTTGAGCAGTCGGTGCGCAGCGCG
>JAQGOD010000195.1 GCA_028293775.1 Gammaproteobacteria bacterium | reverse complement strand
ACCGCGACAACGGCATGATTTACGAGGTGAACTCCGCGCGGGCGCCGGGCGCGAAGCAGTCGGCCAACATGAATTTTCAGCACGAAGACCAGGCTGACCCGCGCTTGCTGAATGTGATCTTGTGGCGGGATGCGATGGGCAATAAGCCGTTACCTAAGTCTTTGAGGCGCTCGATCGGCCAACCTCAACGCAAAGACGACGACTAGCGCGCCACCCGGCTCCTACGATGCGGCTTTGGATGGCTCCGGCACGACCGAGGGATCGCTCACGAATTGTCTAACGCGTTCGAATTCCCGGCGCAGCAGGGTGTCGCATCGCTGCAGTGCGCCTGCATCGCCTGCGCTGCTTTCCGACTCCATCTGCTCGGCAAGGAATTTGAGCCCATGCGCGTGGATATTCGCGCAGGCGCCCTTTAACTGATGCGCAGCCTTCGCCAGGGCCTCACGGTTAAGCCCAGCAACTGCGTAGCTTATTTCAGCTAACTGCCGCTCGCCGCTTGCGATGAACGTGGCGACCAATTCATGGGCGAACACTTTATCCCCGTCCGTAATGCTTCTAAATCCGCGCAAATCGACCGGCGCTCCGGGATTCGGCGCGGCCTGCGCCTCATTCTTGGCCAATCCGAATTTGGTCAGGACGCTGCGCAGCCGTTCCACCTCGATGGGCTTGGTCAGGTATCCGTCCATGCCCGCAGCTTCGCACAGCTCACGGTCCCCGGTCATGGCATTCGCCGTAAGGGCGATGATCGGAATGTGGCCTGAGGTTTCCCATTCGCGAATTTTGCGCGTGGCAGTCATGCCGTCCATGACCGGCATCTGCAGATCCATCAACACGATGTCGAAATGCCGCTTCTGGCAGGCGATGACTCCCTCCGCGCCATTGCTTGCCACTTCCACCGTGCATCCCAAACGCTCGAGGAATCTGACGGCAACTTTTTGATTCACGAAGTTGTCTTCAACCAGAAGGACGTGTCCGCCGAACCGCTGCTGCGTCGTTGATTGCATGAGCATATTGAGTGTGATCATGGGCTGAGTGTCCATCTGCCATTGGCGCGGACCGCCGCTCATCACGCGCTCAACGGCATCGAGCAATTCTCGCACCCTTGCCGGCTTGGTCAGGTAGGCTGCAAATCCAAGGGCTGCGAGCCTTGGAGTATCGCCATGGCGATCAAGAGAGGTGAGCATGACCAGTCGCGTGTTGGCGAGTTCCGGCATGCCGATGATCCGTTCCCCCAACATGGCGCCATCCATATCGGGCATTTGGAAATCCGTGATCACCATATCGAAGGGGTGCTCGGAAATGGTGGCACTTCGCAGCTCATCCAGGGCCGAGGAGCCGCTGCCGACGGTGGTTACTTGGTAGCCGGCATGCGCGAGCTGCGAGCTCAACACCCGTTGATTGGTCGCATTGTCATCGACGATGAGAATCCGCCCGCCCGTCTCGTTGCGGACTCGACGCTCCGCTGGGAACGCTGCCGCGCTCTTCAAAGGCACTCTAAAAAAGAATCGTGAGCCGACTCCCACTTCGCTGGAGACGCCGATTTCGCCGCCCATGAGTTCGACCAGCCGTCGCACAATGGACAATCCCAATCCCGTGCCGCCGAAATGCCGAGTCGTAGAGGAGTCTGCCTGGACGAACGGCTGAAATAGTGTGTCGAGCGTATTGGCTGGGATGCCAATCCCGGTGTCGCGCACTTCGAAATATGTCAGCGAGCCGCCGCCGTTGGCGGCGTGCTCAGAGCGCACTTCAATGACGATTTCTCCGTCTTTCGTGAACTTGATAGCGTTGCTGACCAAGTTCACCAAACACTGCCGTAGTCGTTGCGGGTCGCCGAGCACCCGTCCGCTCAATTGCGGCTCAACATTGACGATGAGTTCCAAGCCTTTGGAGGCGGCTTGAAAGGCCATGGCAGAGCCGGCATCCTCGACGGTGGCGCGCACATCGAGCTCGATGGACTCCAATTCCAGTTTGCCCGCCTCGATTTTTGAAAAGTCCAAGATGTCGTTGATCACCGTGAGCAAGGAATCCGCGCTCGAGCGGATGGTCTCCGCATAATCGCGCTGAGTCCGATCCAGCTGCGTCTCGATCAGCAAGCCTGTCATGCCGATGATGCCATTCATGGGCGTGCGGATTTCGTGACTGACGTTGGCCAAAAAGTGGCTTTTTGCGCGGCTCGCGGCATGTGCTGCTTCCGTCTGCTGGCGCAGCAGCTCCGAGGCGACCACTTCTTCGGTAACGTCCCAGGACACCCCGAGCAGCCGAGAGGGTGCGCCTTGTTCATCCAAGATGATCCGACCGAAATTCTGAACGTGCACGATATCGCCGGCAGCTCTGCGGACACGGTACCGAAGACTGATTCGATCCTCCTTGTTGGCGAGCGCCGTCGCGACGACGTCGCGAAACAACACGCGATCCTCGGGCACGATGAGCGCCTCGAGCTTTTCGACGTTGAGCTTGTCGGCGCTTGCGGCATAGGTCAGCGCTTCCAACGGATTTTCTATCCAAAGATAGCGGCGCGACACCAAGTCGAGTTCCCATGAACAAATGCCGGCGCTCTCGGTGGCGATGTTGACTTGATCCACGAGACGGCGGTTCTCTTCCGCGCGGCTCTTGAGCATCTCCGTCGTCGATACATCTTTTGTGACGTCCCAGGTAACGCCCACCACGTAGCGCACCCGCCCGCCTTCATCCCTCATGATGCGGGCATAGTTCTGCATGTGATGAATTTCGCCATCGGTGCCGCGGACTCGAAAGATGTACTGGTAGGAATCGAGATTTTTGGCAATGGCATCCGCCGCCGTGCTGAGAAGAACTGCGCGGTCCTCCGGCAGGACAATGCCCGTCAAGGTACGAAAGTAATCTTTCAGCGGCACATCATCCATGCCGAAGCAGGGCGGGCGTGGGCCGTGCCAGGAAAAATCGCCGGAGTCGACATCGAATTCCCAGGGTGCGATGCCTGCAGCTTTCGTGGTGACGCTGAGGCGTTCGATCAGCGCTCTTTCCTGCGCGGCTTTGCTTTCCAATTCCGCCGCATGCAGGACCTCTTTGGTGACGTCCCAGGTCACCCCCATGGCACGTGTTGCCATACCATCCGCATCTCGAGTTACGCGCATATGCGTTTGCACGTACTGAGGTTCATGCCGCGGATTCGCGGTTCGGTGGCGGGTCGAGAAGATGGCATCGCCGGAAGGGTTCTCCAACCAGGCGAGCGTAGCTGCGACGACCGCGGCCCGGTCATCCGGATGAATCGCCTCTCGCGCGTTGAATGGAATTGCAGGCACGGCGCCAATCAATTCGCAGAACTTGTCGTCGTGGGTGAATTCGCCGGTCCGCAGGTCCGTCTCCCATATGCTGATGCCGGCGGTTTCCGTGGCCAGCTTGAGTCTCATCAACAGCCTGGCTTGCTGTTCGGCCTGTTGCGCAAGCTGCGTAGCCGCCTCGACTTGGGCGCTCATGTCGATGGTGATACCCAAAACGCGGATCGCGCGGCCTTGAGCGTTGCGAAAAACTTCTCCGCGCAGCTGGACGGGACGCACCGAACCATCGCCTTCTTGCAAGCGATAGGCGATCTCCATGGGTGCTTCGCCCTTGAGCGCCTTGATGAACTGCGCGCGATAGCGCGCCCTATCGTCGGCGTGCACCTTGCTGAGCATTATCGAGTCTGCATTGCTGCCCGCGGCGGCGATTTCGGCACCATAAATTTCAGCCAAGTTGCCGCTGAATTGCATGGTGTTGTTTACGACGTCCCAGTCCCAGATGCGGACCCCTGCACTGCGGGTGAGTTCTTCCCAACCCGGAAGGATCGCTTTTTTGCCGAACTGTAGCGGCACGGGCGCCGGCTGGAAATTCAGGACGGCTGCCCAAATTCCCCCAATCCAAACGCCGATCGCGCT
>JAQGOD010000332.1 GCA_028293775.1 Gammaproteobacteria bacterium | reverse complement strand
TCGTCACAATCGGCTGGGTCACGCGGGGCGGCTGGGGCACCCTTGGCGAATATCGCAAAGGGGGACCGCATATGTCGAACCGTTCGATCCAGTGGCTAACGGCGCTCATCATCGCCAGTCTTTTCATGCTGCAGCCGGCCCTTGCCGCGGAAGGTGGACGGTTGGTCGGCGTCGAGTGGCTCGAGAAGAACTTCCAGCGCGACGACGTGCTCCTGCTCCACGCCTCGATGGGGAAGGCGTCCGCGGCAGAGCACATTCCCGGCGCGGTGAACGTCGACGTGTTCACGTTCGGCGGGCGCGAGCCTGGGGCCGGCGAGATGGAGCGGCTGATCCAGTCCTGGGGCGTGAGCGCCGCGAAGAAGATCGTCCTCTACGACCAGGGCGGCTCGTACCTTGCGACCAGCCTTTTCTTCGACCTCTATTACCACGGCTTCCCGGCCGAAAACCTCGTCGTTCTCGACGGCGGACTCGCCAAGTGGAAGGCCGCGGGCGGCGCGGTCACGAAAGAGCCGACTGCGGCGCCGAAGCCGGGAACATTCCGCGTCGCAAAGCTGAAGGAGGATGCGCGTGTGCGGTTGCCGGAGTTTCTCGCCGCCTCCGGCGATCCCGCGAACAACGCGCTCGTCGAGGCGCTCGATCCCGCCCAGCATTTCGGCGGCGCGAAGTTCTTCGACCGGCCCGGCCATATCCCCAATGCCATCATGCTGCCCACCGCGGACTTCTACAACGCGGACAAGACCTTCAAGTCGCCCGAGGAGATCCGGCGGATGCTGGCGTACCTGGGCATCAGGCCCGACCAGCAGATACTCGCGCACTGCGGGGGCGGCATCGCCGCGAGTGTGCCGTTCTTCGCCGCGAAGTTCATGCTGGACTACCCCAGGGTCAAGCTCTACAAGGAGTCGCAACTCGAGTGGCTGCGCGACGACCGGGGACTGCCTTTCTGGACTTACGACGCGCCGACCCTCACGCGTGACAAGGACTGGTTGAACGGATGGGGCAACGCGATGATGCGCAGCTTCGGCGTCTCGAAGCTCAGCGTCGTCGACGTGCGCCCGGCGGAGTCGTACAAGCAAGCCCACGTGCCGTTTGCCATCAATGTCCCCGCGGATGTCTTCAAGCGCCACCTCGCGGCGCCCAACCAGCTCGCGGAATTGCTCGGCGCGGCGGGCGTCGACAGGGCTCACGAAGCGGTGATTGTCTCGGCCGGAGGACTCAATCCCGATTCGGCCCTGGCCTTCCTCATGCTGGAAAGGCTGGGACAGAAAAAAGTCTCGGTCCTCACCGACTCGGTGGATGACTATGGATTCGCAGGCTTCCCGCTGGAAAAGGCGACCGATGCGCCGGATCCGAAGAAGCCGCCGGCGAGTCTCTTCATCCGTCCCACCGCATACGCCGTCGATCTTCGCCCGGGCGTCGTGACGAGCGAGCGGCCGCGCGCGCAGGGACCGTATCCGAAGGTGTATCTCGCTTCAGGCAAGTCGCTGCCCGCCAGGATGCCCGATGGGAAAGTCGTCCATGTTCCCTACTCCGAGCTCCTGACGGCAGCGGGAACGCCCAAGGCCGCAAGCGAGATCTGGAACATTCTCGTGAAGGCAGGCGTTCCGCGATACGCCGAGATCGTCAGTATTTCCGATGAGCCCGGGGAAGCCGCGGCCAACTACTTCATCCTGAAGCTGATGGGTTATCCCGACGTCAAGGTGCTGGTGCCGTGACGCGATGACCCGATGTAGCCGTAGGACGGCTACGCATCCGTGGGGCGTTGACCTACACAACAAAGCGCAGTCGGATGACAGGCGTGCGGGCGAATGCGCGCACTGTCCGGTTGCGACGTTGACCGTCGCGGAGAGCAGCAGAAGTTTGCGTTGTCTGTAGTCGGTTTCTGGAGATAAGAAAATGAAGAGCAGGTATTCAAACCTTTTGGCGCAAATGGGATTCGCAGTGTTCCTGTCGGGGGCTTCCGTTACTTTGGCCCTGGCATCCATGGGGGCCGCGGAGGATTTCGCGGTCCTGGGGGGCTCGGCAGTAACCTGCACGGGCTCCGCAATCGAAGGAGACGTAGGCGTTGACCTGGGTGGTCCCATCACCCAGACGGGTTGCCCGATTTCGGGAACCCTGCAACCAGGGAGCAGCGTGGCGCACCAGGCCTACGGTGATTTCCTGCTCGCGTCCACGGCGTTGAGCTCCGTGCCGTGTGATGTCAACCTCACGGGACAGCCCCTCATCGGACAATCGCTCGCACCGGGCGTCTATTGCTTCGATGTGGCAGTGACAGAGACGGGCGGCGTATTGACGCTTGTCGGATCCCCTACGGACACCTGGATTTTCAAGATCGGAACGAGCGGTACCGGCGCCCTGACAGGCACCAACTTCTCGGTGGCCATGCCGGGTGGTCAACTGTGCAATGACAACGTCTTTTGGTTGACTGCCGATGCCGCTACGCTCACGGATTCGGCCTTCGTGGGAAGCATCCTATCGGGTACGGCTATCACCGTTACACGTGGAAGCCTGGACGGACAAGCGTTGGCGAAAGGCGCGGTGACTCTCACCGGCACCTCCGTCTGCGGCCCATCCCCGCGCATTTCCTGAGCAAGGTTAGTCCCGGGCCGTGACGTGAGTCACGGCCCTTTTCTTTCCCTCGCGGAGATCCGATTACTACGCCGCTCGTGCAACACCAGCGCCACGCCGCTGCCCACGATCACCGCCATGCCGAGCGCCGATAACCCGTCCGGCAATTGACCGAAGACGATGTAGCCGTAGAAGGTCGCCCACACCATGTGGACGTACGTGAACGGTGCGATGAGCGACGCCGGCGCGCGCAGGAATGCGCCGATGAGGCAGAAGTGGCCCAGGCCGGCGAGGCTTCCCAGCAGCACGAAGAGCAGCGTCTCGCGCGGCGTGAACGCAAAATGCAATCCATCCGTGACGACGCCGATGATGGAAAGAACGATCGTCCCGACCAGGCCCGAATAGAAGAGCGTCGTATGCGCCGAGTCGCCCGGCAGTTTGCGGGTGAGCAGCTGGTAGAAGGCGTTCGAGATCGCGGCCAGCACGCACAGCGCCGTCGCGGGATGGAACACCGCGGAGCCCGGCCGGATCAAGAGCAGCACGCCCACGAACCCACCGATCGCGGACATCCAGCGCGCGCGCGTCGGCCGCTCACCCAGCACCGGCCCCGAGAAGACGACCGCGAACATCGGCGCGAGGAACGTGATCGCGGAGGCCTCGGCGAGCGGCAGGTAGCGAAGGCTTGCGAAGAAGCATGCCGTCGCCGTCACGAGGCAGAGCGAACGCACGAGCTGGATGCGCAGGTGGCGCGTGCGCCAGAAGCCCGAGCCGCCGCGGCTCCAGGCGATCGGCGTGCTCACCACCATCTGGCCCGCGTACCGCGCCCAAACCACCATCAGCAAGCCGTGGGTCAGCACGAGGTACTTGGCGGTCGCGTCGAGCGACGCGAAGCACAGGCCTGCGAAAAGGATCAGCGGCAATGCTCGCCGCAAGGGGTGATCGGCGCTCAATGGCGCGCCTCAGCGTTGAGTGAAGGGCTGAGTCTCGCATTCATGGACGGTTTCACCGGTCGGTGAGAACCTAATATTTTTCTGGCAACTGCTATATCCTCAATTCGTGCTTTATGACCAATTGCCAGGCCAAGCAGGGCAACGTTCACGATGCAGCGCCCGCCGCGAAACGTCTGGCAACTGCGATGTTGCCGCCGCACGCGCTCGACGCAATCACAAAGCTGCCGATTGAGGACGCGCTGTTGGTGCCAGTACATGCGCTCGAGGGTCAGGGGTTCAATCGCATTCCAGCCGCATTTGCCGAACTGCTGGGCCAAAGACTTGCGCTGGCTATCGAGACCGCTCTTATCCAGGTGAACGTCGTCAATCACACGGGCGCGACCGGCTGGCAGCGACTGGCGTCTCCTCCGCTGTTTGAAGGCGACGTAGCAAACGGCGGACGCTACGTTCTGT
>JAQGOD010000155.1 GCA_028293775.1 Gammaproteobacteria bacterium | reverse complement strand
CCGAGATCTGCATCTGGCGCGCTCAGCCAGTGGCCGCGCACTTGGCCGGCGGCGGTAGCTTGGGCGCCGCGCCGAGGGGCGCCGTGCCGAGGGGCGCCGCGTTAACCGCCGTCGCGCGCAGTGCGCCTTCGGCCGCCAATTGATCAAAGGCCACTTGCTGAAGCGCGTCGACTTGTGCGCCTGAAAGGCCTAATTCGAATCCGGAACACTCTATCTCGCCAAGCGAACGTGGGTCGCGGCCGGAGATATGGCCGAACAGTACCAGGGCTTCCAGGTAGTAGCCGTAAGTGCTGGCGTGATAGCTGTCGTAAGTCCACAAATTCATTTTATCGGCATCGATTCCGTCATATGGATTCGGATCTGCCACGCCCGTACGCATCGCCCGTATCCAAGCATCGCCCACAGGTACGACCTTGATCGCTCCGGTGGCCGCGGCCGCCCGGTTATATCCGTCCCGAACGTCCCTGGCCATGGCTTCGACCGACTTGCCGTACCATGCTCCCTTGTTGAGATAAACCTGATCGGCTCGCGGCCAGGTAGCCATGAGGCGAAGCGCCACTTTGGCATTCTTGGTGCGTAAAAACTCTGCCAATTGCCGCACGCTGGAAATCAACAAGGTGGGATCACCGGGTTTGGCGGCATCCAGCGTGCTGAATCCGTGCATCACCACGGCGTCCCATGCGCGCGCGCCGATAACGGGTAGCTTGTGGTTCACGTGCCAATCGATGCCGACGCCGGGCTCGGTTTCCAGGAAAACCTCATAAGTTAAGCCGGCCTGAGCAGTAAAAGATTTGAACAAGGCCGGCACGCCGCCTTGGCCGCTGCTGTTAAGATCGGTCACGGTATCGGCGCGGTAGTAGCGCACCGGCGAGCCGTACGCGAAGGTAAAGCTGTTGCCGATGAACAGAATGCTGGCGCCGAGGGTGGGGCATGCGGCGAGCGATAGGAGCAGCGCTGCCGCCCACTGTGTACGCAGGGCGCGACGATGTAAAATCGCTTTGATGAGTGTTTCCCCCTTCGTCCTGATGTTGCCACTTTAGAATATGCGACACCACCTGATATGAGCCGAGACGACGAAGATCGCATCTTGCACGGTCTGTATTACTACCGCGAAAGTATCGACGAAGATGTGCAGGTTTCTAGCGAGCAGCTTCTTTGGCTCGCCATGCATCCCTTACGCGAGGGGGATGCCTGGCACAAGGATGGAAAGCTGCAAAGCCTCGATCCATCCGATTTCCCGGTGGAAATCCGCGGCAAGCTCATTACGGCGAAGCTGGAGTTGCCGCTCCGATATCTGCAATATCGGCGCCTGATCACCTATGCCAGACGCAGCGACGGTATGCTTTACGCGGCCGTAACCTTTGCCGGCGCGGACCGCGCCATTCGCCTTCATACATGGCGCGGCCGAATGGATTTGTGGTACCGGGAACACCGGGACGGGGTCGTGGGTTTGACGTTCACGGTCTTGATATCGCTGATCACCGCGCTGCTCACGGTTCTCGTGGTCATCAAAATATCGAGGCCTTAAAGCGCGTCGACTGTTTCACATTTGAATTTTCGTTATGTCGCGCGGCGATTCCTCCATATCATGGGTCGCGGCCGCAGCATTTGCTCCGGTGTTTACATATACGGAGCGGGTGCGTTATTTGAGACATGTATCACGGGCGTTATGGTGAGTGTCGCTATTTCTAGACGGCCCACATGACTGAGAATGTTGCGCATTGAAACGCGCTGCTTTTGCAGCTGGAAATGCTCAACATGTCACGAAAGTCCCTGCTCCCGCATCGGCTACTAACGGCTGGCGTCCTCGGTTTGGCGCTGTTTCTCACGGCCTCAAACGTGCATACTGATCGTTCCCAGGTAGCAAATTCTCCCGAAGCGCGAGCGACGGCCGCGAAGCCTCGAGCTTATGCATCGCGGTCCCCACATCTTGGCGTCGAGGCGGATCAGCCCCGGCATCGATACATCGTTCAGTCCGAGAGCGCTGAGGCGGCCGGTGCTGCCGTATCGCTTGCGGGCGGAGTGATAAGCGCCGATCTGAGCGTCATCCACGCAGTTGCCGCGTCGCTCGACGGGCACGAGATGGACGCGCTGCGCGCGCTGGGGCTTGCGCAACTGCATGTCTACAAGGACACGGCCGTGGTTGCGAGTTCCGTGGGTGCGTTGCCCGAGACCAATTATCCGAGCGAACTGGACGCCGCCAATTTACATCTCGGCGGTATGACCGGCCGCGGCGTGACCGTAGCGGTTCTCGATTCGGGTCTATGGAACCAGCAGGGTCCGCTGCAAAGTGCGCCGGGGGAGAGCCGCAGCCGCGTGCTGGCACAGTACGACGTCATTGCGGCGCGCGAGAATCCGCGCTACGCCTCGCAGTCGCTGTTGCAGTCTTACGGCGCAGGCATCGACGATACTTACGGCCATGGCACTCACGTGTCCTCAATCATCGCCAGCAGCGGCAGGGCAACCACGGGCAAGTATCAAGGCGTTGCGCCGGGCGTAAACCTCATCTCCGTGCGTGCACTGGACAGCAATGGCCAGGGGCGTTATTCGGATGTCATCAGCGGCGTTCAATGGGTCATCAACCAGCGCCAGCGGTACGGTATTCGCGTGCTGAATTTGTCTTTGGGCGCGCCGCCCTCCGGGCCCTACTGGCAGGATCCGCTCAATCAGGCTGTGATGGCCGCTTGGGCCTCGGGCATCGTAGTCGTCGCCGCTGCCGGCAACCGCGGTCCGGACCCCCTAAGCATCAATGCGCCAGGCAATGTTCCCTATGTCATTACCGTCGGCGCCGTGACGGACAATTATCATCCGATGCAGCCAAAGCAATATCGACTGGCTTCGTTCTCCTCTGCCGGTCCGACCTTTGAGGGATTCGTCAAACCCGATGTGCTCGGGATGGGCGGCCACATCATGGCCTATGCTCCCGACAACGGCACGCTCGCGAAAGAATACCCGTCTTGGATCACCGAACCCTACAGCGATATGACCATGTCCGGTACGTCGCAGGCAGCCGCGACGGTCAGCGGTGTGGTGGCGTTGATGCTGCAGGTGAATCCCTCGTTGACGCCGGATCAGGTGAAGTGCCACTTGATGTCCGGCGCACACCCGGCGGTCAATTCAGCCGGAAACTTGGCTTACACGGTATTCCAGCAGGGCGCGGGGCTAGTTGACGCTCACGACGCCGCCTACAGCAATGCTTCGGGATGCGCGAATCAGGGCCTCAATGTGCTGCTCGATCTGGCCGGTTTGCAACATTACGGCGGCCGCGCCAACGAAGATTCCAACGGCAATTTCTACATTATGCAAGTGTCGGCCGCGAAATCCAATCCGGTGCGATCATTGCTCGGCGGCTTGCTGGGCGGCGTTAGCAACTTGGTATCAAAAATTCCGTTGGTCGGCGGACTCTTGAAGGGCGTGCCGCTGCTCCTTGACGGCCTGCTGTGGAATGGCTCATACACGATGAGCAGCGGTTACTCCTGGAGCGAAGGCTATTCCTGGAGCGAAGGCTATTCCTGGAGCGAAGGCTACTCCTGGAGCGAAGGCTACTCCTGGAGCGAAGGCTATTCCTGGAGCGAAGGTTACGCGGGCGTCGACGTTCCGCAGCCAGAATAAACAGCCAATTTCATGCTGGATCGCGGGCACATTGTCGATATTCTGGTTGCCTGCGTAGCGACAGCGGCCGCTTGCACCGGCGCAGTCGCAGGCGCGCCCATTCCGCCGATACGGCCGATGTATTTCGAGCATCTGACCATGCGCGATGGGCTCTCCATGAGCACCATCAATAACGTCCTGCAAGACTCGCAAGGCTACGTTTGGCTTGCCACCGAAGCCGGCCTGAACCGCTACGACGGCTATAGTGTTCGTCAGTTCCGCCGCGAGCGCGGCAATCCGCATGGGCTCGCCAGCGATTACGTCTGGTCGTTAGCCGAGGACTCGCATGGCGATCTCTGGCTTGCGACAGATGGCGGCGGCGTGGCGCGCTGGGACCGGCGTACCGAGACATTCCAGCAATTCAGGCACGATCCCGAGCGCCCGCAATCGCTGGCCGGCGACGGCGTGCGCGCGCTGTTGATCGACTCCAAGGGGCTCGTGTGGGCTGGAACCAAGGATCATGGACTCGATGTGCTCGACCCACGGACCGGGTCGGCTCGACATTTTCGACATCGGGATTCCGATGAGCATTCTTTGCCCTCCGATGCCATCGGCGCGCTGTTCGCCGATCATGCAGGCCGAATTTGGGTCGGTACCGACGGCGGACTCAGCCGCTACGATACGCAGACCGACGGCTTCATCAATTTCGGCGAGGCGATGAGTGCGGCGCGGATACGCGACTCACGCGTTCGCGCCATCCGGGAAGATCATACCGGGGCACTTTGGATTGGCACCGCCAACGACGGTCTCGCTCGGCTCGACCAGAACGGCAGCATATTTACGGTGTTTCGGCATGACGCGAGCAATCCCCATTCACTGAGCCATGACCACGTTTGGGCGGTGCTGGAAGACGATGCAAAGCGTGTGTGGGTTGCGACCGCCAATGGATTGGACTTGTTTGATCGTGATTCGGAGTCCTTCGTCCGTTATGGCCACGATGCCGACAATCCTCAAAGTCTGCG
>JAQGOD010000115.1 GCA_028293775.1 Gammaproteobacteria bacterium | reverse complement strand
GCCACGGCTGCAATCGTGCCCAAAGTATTGAGGAAACGCTCCAAATCGTGGATTACGTGACGACCGCCGTCTTCGAGGCGCTCCACCATCAGCTCCCGCGGCTTATTGCGATTGGCCAATCCGACGGCCAGCAGCTTGCCCAGAGGCGAATTCTGTTCCAGCGCGACGACCAGCTTGTCGCTTAGTTGATCCGCCTCGATCCAGTTCCACACTTTTTGAGCCAGGTCACGTGGGATGACACGGTTGCTCTGTAGAGTCCAGAGCCGCTCCAATATAATGGCAACCGCTGCGATGGAACATAAGATGATCGGCCACATGAAGCCGCCGCCAGCGTGGATGATCTCCCACATTGCGTCCTCGTTTAAGTCAAATACAAAACTGGGGGCATGATACTTGAGCGCCGACTGTTCAGACAGTGCTTTTGGCACATGCTCCAAACCCTTGATTTACCGAACTGCAAACCAGTCCAGTGCATGCATCACGAAAACGGCATAATGCTGCTTCGGGGGGCGTAAAACTATGCGGCGCTGGCTAAAACGCATTACACCAGATCGACTGACGCTGGAGAAACACTGGTGTCTGAAACATTTTGCCGCCGTGATGCTCGATCGCCGCTGCTGGATATTTAATCGCTCTAGCGTTACCCGTTCATTCGCATTGGGATTGTTCATCGCCTTCATCCCCCCGACACCCCTGCTGCCCGTGCATCTCGTGACTTGCGCGCTGCTGGGGATATGTCTGCGGTTGAATCTACCGATCCTGTTCGCGACTGTGTTCGTCAGCAATCCTTTTACCTGGCTGCCCCAAGTGGCGGGCTCCCTCTGGGTCGGCGCGAAGCTCTTGGGGCTGGATCTGATGCCATTCCTACATGCCATCACCCACCGGACTTTCTGGGCTGACATGAACGTGCTCTGGCCGCCTCTGCTGCTGGGTGCCCTGGTGCTTGGTTTGATCGCCGCCACGGCAGGCTATGTGCTTGCACAAGTCGTATGGCGAGCCCGAGTCATGTACCAGCTGCGACGGCGGCGGGCACGCTTAAGCGGCCGCGGCGCCGCGCTCGGCTAGGACTCCGTCAGCCAAAGTCAGTACGCGATCAAGACGGGCGGCGAGCCTTTCATCGTGCGTCACGATGACCAAACTGGTGCCGAGCTCACGATTCAGTTCCAGCATCAGTTCAAAAACTTGAGCCGCATTCTTACCGTCCAAATTTCCAGTCGGCTCATCCGCCAATACTAATTTAGGCCGCGTCACCAATGCGCGTGCCACGGCCGCGCGCTGGCGTTCCCCGCCGGAGAGCTGCGATGGACGATGCTCCAAGCGTTCCGCCAAGCCCACGCGCGCCAGCAGCGCGGCGGCCTCGCGTTTCGCATCGCCGGGACTCATCCGCCGCACCAGCAAGGGCATGGCCACATTCTCGAGGGCCGTGAACTCCGGCAGTAAATGGTGAAACTGGTAAACAAAGCCCACCGCGTGATTGCGCAGGTGCCCGCGCTCCGTATCGTTCAACTCATTCATCGCTGATCCGGCAATGTGCACCGTGCCGCGCGTCGGCAAGTCCAGCCCTCCCAGCAACTGCAGCAACGTCGTCTTGCCGGACCCTGATGCCCCGACGATGGCGATGCGCTCGCCGCTTTGCACGCGAATGCTCGCTCCGCGCAGCACCTGCAGCGTCGCACCGCCCTGAACGAACTCTTTCGCCAGGTCCACGCCCTCGAGCACCGTTTCGTTTGAAGTCGACATCGTCCTGCCCTCAATCATTTCGCAAAGATTCAGCGGGAAGCAGACGCGCGGCGCGTACTGCCGGATACACCGTCGAGACGCATGCAAGAATGAATGCGAACCCGCAGATGCGAAGCACATCGGTAGCGCGAACGTGCGCCGGCAGGTCGCTCATGAAGTACACGCGCGCATCGAGGAATTTGAACCCGACGATAGCCTCCAGCCCATGCACCATATCCTGAAGATTCATGGCGAGCGCCACGCCAACGGCCACGCCCACGGCAATGCCGAGCATTCCGATCAAGCTGCCTTGCACCACGAAGACGGACAAGATGCTGGCCGGCGAGGAACCAAAGGTGCGCAAAATGGCGATGTCGCGCCGCTTCTCCTTCACCACCATGACCATGGTCGATACGATGTTGAAAGCCGCAACCCCGACCATCAATGACAGGATCACGAACAGGATGCGCTTGGTGATCGCAATGGAACGAAAGAAATTCACGTGCTCGTTGGTCCAGTCTTGGATCTGAACCCCGCCGCCGATCGCCATCGCCGCGGCGTGCGAAATGCGCGGGGCGGCGTACATATCGGCCAATTTCAGCCGGATTCCCGTGACCTCATCGCCCATGCGCAGCAATCTCGCCGCGTCCTGCATCGCTACGAGAGCGATTCGCCGGTCGTACTCATACATGCCGACGGAAATTATCCCCGCCACTTCGAATGCGCGCATGCGCGGGATCACCCCGAGCGGCGTGACATCGCCGAGCGCGACGATCAGCACGACGCGATCGCCGACTTTGACGCCCAGTTCCTCGGCGAGTGCCTTGCCGAGGATTATCCGGTAGCTGCCGGGCGTTAGAACACTTAAGCGTCCGCTCAGAAGATGCGGATCCAAATCGACGACTCGCGCTTCCGATTCAGGCACGATACCGCGCAACAGCACGCCCGATGACTTGTCGGCGTGGGTAATCAAGCCTTGTTCTTCAATATATGGCGCGGTTCCGATGATGCCGGGAAAATCCTTGAGCTTGTCAAGATCGGCGCGCCAATTGACGATGCTCCCCTCCACACCCGAAATGGTCGCATGCGCCGTCAAACTCAAAATCCTGGTACGCAGCACTTCC
>JAQGOD010000322.1 GCA_028293775.1 Gammaproteobacteria bacterium | reverse complement strand
GGTCTATCCGATCGCTGGCTAAGCAGAACCGGCGTCGGCGCCGATTCGAGCCCGCACATGGACGGCGTGTCCCCGTATTGGCGCGGAACTTGGCAGATGGATCGCGGCGCGCACTATTTTTCAGCCGGCGTGTTCGGCCTAAACACAAAACTGCATCCCGATCCAACTTCACCCGCGACCGATCGCTTTGATGATGTGGGTTTTGACGCGACTTATCAGTACACGAAAGACTCTCATGGGCTCGCCGCCAACTTCGCGCTGATACATGAAAAGCAAACCCTGGATGCGAGTTTCGCAGCCGGTGATGCCGAGCGCAATGACAACCACTTGAACACGGTGAGTCTGGACGTGAGCTACACGTATCAGCAAACGTGGTCCACGAGCATCGGGCTATTCAACACGAGCGGCAGCACGGACATGGGTCTGTATTCGCCGGCTCCGGTATTCGGAAGTCTCACCGGCTCCCCCGACAGCCGCGGCTACATTCTGCTGCTCGAGTACATACCGTTCGGAAAGCTCGATTCCTTCGCCCGGCCCTGGCTGAATCTGCGGGTGGGATTGCAGTACACAGGCTATACACGGTTCAACGGTACCGGTGCGAACTACGACGGATTCGACCGGTCCGCCTCGGATAACAACACCTTATTCGGCTTCTTTTGGTTTGCACTGTGAAGGGAAACCCGCCATGAAATGGATCTACACCGCCGCTTTTTTCCTGGTCTCATCCGCTGCGATGGCGGATTCGTGTCAGCTAATCATCAACGCGACCGACCTCATGCGCTTCGAACAACAGACGTTGCAGGTCGAGCCGCAATGCGCCGAGGTGGAAGTAACCCTCCATCACACCGGCAAATTACCCGCGAGTGCGATGGGGCACGATTGGGTTCTCACGAGGACCGCAGATGTGGCCTCGGTCGCGAACGCTGGTATTAATGCGGGCCTCGCAAACAACTACCAGAAGCCAGGCGATACGCGCATCCTCGCTTCCACGAAGATTATCGGCGGCGGTGAAAGCAGCACGGTTCGATTTTCGACTGCGCGGCTCGAGCCTGGAACCAGTTACAGCTACTTTTGCTCCGCGCCCGGACATTTTAGCCTCATGAAAGGACGACTGGTCTTCAACCCGACGACCTCGACTTCGGTGGCGAAAAACGTATCGAAGTAGTCACGTTAGGCTAGAACTCGCGACATCGCGGCTAGCCCGCTAGGGACACGACGAAGCAGCCGCGGCCGTCGGCCATGGCCGTGCATCTCGCGTCACCGCCGTGACGGCGCGCAATCTGTCTCACCAGCGAGAGGCCCAGCCCATTGCCCGTGCTATTGCCGCTATCGCGCCGGCGATAAAAGGGAGTGAACAACTGTTCGAATTCCGCCGCCGCGGGACCAGGACCGCGGTCCCATACGCTGAGGACGATGGTACCTCCATCGTGCTGTAGTCGAACTTGCGTGGGCGGGGACCCGTGACGCTTGGCATTTTCCAGCAGGTTGCGTAGCAGACGCCGCAACAATCGCGCATCGCCACGCAATCTGACCGACTCACCTTCCAGTTGGACGTCGTCATAGCGCGAACATTCCTCCGCAGCGAGCGCAAGCAGGTCGACATCCTCGCTCAGCTCGGCTTGCTTAATAGCGTTGAGCCTGCTGGCTAACAATATCTCATCCACCAAGGCATCCAATTCGGCGATGTCCCGTTCCAGTCCGGCTTTTAGCTTCGGATCGGCCCCGCTCTTCAACATCTCCAAGGCGAGGCGGATACGCGCCAACGGCGTGCGCAATTCGTGCGACGCATTGGCCAAGAGCGTTTGGTGGGCGCGTACCAACTGCTCGATTTGACCCGCGGCGCGGTTGAAGCTTTCCGCCAGATGCGCTACTTCATCTTGGCCTTCCACTGCGACACGCGCCGCAAGATCACCCGCACCTAGCGACTCAACGCCCCGCTGCAGCCGCTCCAAGCGCCTCGTCAGTTGCCGCACGATTGGAAAGGCGGCGACGCCGATTGCCGTCGCTACTAGCACCAGCATGAAGTGAAAAATAATATGTGAGTTTGCGCTGCCCATCGGCAGGCGGGCGACGAGCAGCCGGCCGTCGGCCAAATGCACGCCCGAAATCGTGCCTTGCCAATGGGCAAAGGCGAGCATGTGATTGCGTGCCGCAGTCGGTGGAGGCAGCGGGCGGCCAATGGCCGCGATAACCTTGCCGTCCTTCGCGAATAGGGTCACATCACTGTTGAGGCCCGCGGACAATCGACGCAATGCGTCTTGCTGTTCCTCGGGAGGCGAGTCAGCGGGAGGGAGTACGTTTTGCACGACCCTGCCCAGCGTGATGCCGGCCTGTTCCATCGGACCGCCGGCGAGACGCCATAACATTGCGGCAGCCAGCACAAAAAGCCCGAGACTGGCCAGAAGCGCTATATAGAAACGTAAATAAAGACGAAACACTACTCTTGCGCCTTGGCGAACACGTACCCGGCCGCTCTCACGGTAATGATGCGACGCGGTTTTTTGGGATTGTCCTCTATGACTGCGCGGATCCGCGAGACGTGTACGTCGATGGAGCGGTCGAAGGATTCGAAACTCTCACCCTTCACCAAGTCCATCAATGTCTCGCGGGACAACACGCGCCCGGCGTTCTTTGCCAGCGCGACAAGGAGGTCGAACTGGTAGGCGGTCAGTTCGCAGGCCCTGCCATCCAAGCGCACGAGCCTGGCCGCGGTATCGAGTTCCAAGCGGCCGAAATGCAGCGCCCTTTCACCTGGGCCCCGCATGCGCCGACGCACAATGGCGCGTAGGCGCGCAACCAATTCACGCGGCTCAAAAGGCTTCGGCAAATAGTCATCCGCACCGAGTTCCAAGCCCACAATCCGATCGATCGCATCGCCTCGAGCGGTCAACATCAGCACCGGTGTGTCGTTGACGCCGCGCAGCCGCCGGCACACTTCCAGTCCATCCATATCAGGCAGCATCAAATCAAGCACGACCGCGTCGAAGTCTGTCTGAGCCAGGCGCTCAAGCGCAGAGATGCCTCGTGACGCCACAGTCAGGATAAATCCCGCCTGGCCGAGATACTCCACGAGCATCTCGGCAAGACGAGGATCATCTTCAACCAGCAATATGCGCTCGGCCATCGCGGCGACTCTAAAGACAGTCAGTCGCCAATGCTATAGCGTTAAGTACCCGCTTTGCCGTGCATTTTAGTCAGGTGGGTCGCGAGCGCATTGCGTTGCGTGGCCGTCAGCAGGTCACCGACATCGGCGATGAGTTGCACAATTCGCTTGGAGGCTTGATCGGCCAGCTGCAGATGCGCCACGCGTGCCGCCTCCAGCGCAGAGCGATCGATCGGGCTCTGCGCAAGTCCCTGCGTAATCTGAGCGTGCGCAGCTTGCAACTGAGCATGTAAAGGCAGCAAGTCATTCACGGCCTGTTTCACCATGGGCGTGATTTGCGCTTTTTGGGCGTCGGTTGCGTCGATCTCAACATACAAGTGCTTCAGCATATGATCGACGTGAGCGGAGACATCCGCAGCGCTGTGTGTGCCGCTCATCATGCCGTGATGCCATCCGCACATGCCGGCCCCATTCGCGAGTGCGGCGACGCTGCCAACCAGGGTGGCGCCAGCGACAAGGACTGCAAAGGTCATGCGGTTGAACAGCGAACGCTGTAAAAGGCGGTTCGAGGAGTTGGGTTCGACGGGAGTAGTCATGGTGGCCTCAAAATGGGTGAAGAACACAATGAAGACTCTGCGCGTCTATTGTTAGCCGTTGTTGCAGACCAGGTAAAGAATTGTAAAGTAACTTTCGGGGGTCAAACATTGCGGTGCCGGATCACGGCTTAGAGACCTAATTTGTCGAGGATCGGTTTTTCGTATACGTCGTCTTCAGCGGGGTACCGCAAGTGCGGAACTCTCGCTTGTTTGGCGAGCGACCATAAGATGCTCTCACCGGCGGGCAGGACTGCCGGCTTCATCGAATACAGCGGATCGCTAAATGCTTCCGCTGGAGAGATAATTGTCCATCCTTTCGATCGGAACATATGGATCATGTCTGGAAGGAAATCCGCATTGATTCTACGAGTGTGCAGCAAGATCACGTACTTTGCGCTTCGCCTCAGGAGTTTTCGCGAGAGACTATCGTAGTAGAGAGATCGAGCCCATATGTGCTGCAAGTAGGCGTCGCGGTATGCTCCGGAGTCTGCCTGCGGATGAAGGGCTCGCCATTTTCGATATCGCTCGTCGTAGTACCAATCGCTGGTGTCTATGCTGACGGCGCCGCTCTCATAACGGCGAGCGCTCTGCCATGCCCGCATACCGTCACGTTTAAGGGCCGTATTACCTTCCTTCAGATAAGGAAATCGCAGACGTGGCGTCCAACCGGGATAATTCTGTAGCAGCGCCTCGTCACGCTCGATATCGGCTATAAACCTCTCAAGGGTCATGCGGTGGCTATCGAAATTTGAATGAGTATAAGTATGATTGCCAATGGAATGACCTGCTAGCCCCCAGTCTCTGACCAGGGCCATCCCCTCCGCACTATCGACTCGTGCGCCTGCGGCAAACAACATCGACTTGACTCCGTCCGCGGCGAGCGCATCGAGAATAGCCTCGTTCCAAGCTGCCGCCTGCGGCTCCTCGCGAGGGTCGAGACCGTCGTCGAAAGTCAACGCGACGCTTTGCGCATCTGCGAACCTCGGAATAGCGGCGACAAGGGCCGCGGCTAGAAGCCAGGGGAGGGGACGCAGGGAACGAACTAGATTGTGGATGAGCATTCGATTTATTTCTCAGGTCGTTAACTTGGCCGCCGCTTGGGAATCGCACTGCACAAGATGCAATAAGCTGGGGCAAGTTTCCGCGAAAAGGTCATGAAAAGACTCATGAAAGGTTTGGGCGTCCGCTGACGAAAGTTCGGTAGCGCACAGACGAGGCGCCTCAATTGAGTTAGGTTTGCTGCATCATGGCAGCCATCAAGGAACGCCAAGACGACGCTCAGCGCATCGCAAAGGACGACGATGATCCGAGAGTCAGGACCCTGCTCGATATGCGAGCTAAGGCGGACGTCGCGGGGGACTGGGAGCATGTGGCGCGAGCTGAGTGGTGTCTTGAGTGGCTAGCCTTTAAGCGCTACACAACGGGTCGGGGTTGACTCGTCAGTGCGTGAGCGTTACGCCTGCTAGCTTGCCGACCGCGCCCAGCGTGGTCTGTGCCGCGTTCAGGCCTAAGCGAAAGTCAGCGTCGTTATACGTTGCGTAGACATCGCTGGGCTGGTGCCACTGCGGATCCCAGCCCGCGCCGATTTCTCGTCCGCGCTCATTCTCCCGGAGGCTGATGGCAGGCACGAGGTCCATAAAGGGTGTGCTATCCGTATTGGTCATGTGCGGGCCCACGGCAGCGGGATAGTCGGCGGCGTAGGCTTCGTTCGCAGCATAAAAGGTCCACGCCAGCTTTTGTGCGCCGTCCGCCGCCTTGGCGAGTGATTGAAATTCGATGTGGACGTCGGCTTCCGGGCGCTGTTGCTTCGACATGCTGCCATCCGCCCGCGGCATGCCGTGATCAAAAAGCATCATGTCGTGCTGGATCATTCCCAGCCACTTGGGCTCGGGGTAACGACCCGACCCGGCAGGGTCTTCCTTGCCCTGCAGTGCCGCGCGTTGGTCGACGTAGGCGCGAGCGCCGTTCAGACCCGTTTCTTCATTGTTCCAGAGCGCAAAACGGATCGATCGATCTGTCTTGATGCCGGGTGCCGACAGAATTCGCGCTAACTCCATAACCAAGGCGGTTCCCGAGCCGTCATCGTTCGCAGCTTCGCCCCAACCATGTCCGTCCATGTGGGCGCCGACGATGTACATTTCATCCGGGTGCGTAGTACCCACTTGAGTGCAATACGCTTCTTCGCGAGCCCCAGGCTCGGAGGGCTGCGAATTGAGCTTGCGCAGCTTTTCATCGGTTTGCAGCTGGGGATCGACATTCACGCCGGTGTGGCCGCGAGCGCCGCGGTACCGTCCGCCGCCGACTGCGGTTTCGCTGCTCTGTGAAATGGGGGGGCCGCTTGGCCGTTGCTGGTCGGTGGGCGAATAGGTGTATTTGATCCGCGCGATGTTCGAGCATCCATAGCTCTTGAGCTGCGCTTCGATCCAATCCACGGCGGCGCGATTGCGGTCTGTTCCCTGACGCCGATCACCGAACTGCGTCAGACCTTTGATGGTCGCCTTATACCTCTCAAGGTCCAGGCGCCCGACGAGGACCTTGATCGGATCCGCCGGCGTGGATTTGGCGGGAACGGCCGCCGCGAGAACCATAGAAATCGCAATTGCCGCAACAGTTCGGTCCATGGAACCTCCTTTAAATTGGCGCATAGTCTACACGGCGCCTGGGATTCCTTGATGGCGACCTTTTTCGATCCTCGCAGATTGCAAATTTCCTCATGACCGGCGGTCATAAGCCCGCGGGGTGAGAGATTCGTCGCACATTCCAAAAATTATCGTGCGGCCGCAGTGGGGCCGGCTTTTATTCGTCATGATGGACGGACCATAAGGTCTTCGAATGAGGCACGAATATGAAGTTATTTTCCTGCGTCGCGCTCACTGCCGCGCTAGCACTTTTCAGCTCTTCGAGCAACGCTCGCGGGGCGCCTCCCTCTTCTTTCGTTCCTCGCAGCTCGCACGAGCCGCGCGCCACGCTGAACCATAAACACAACTCCAAGGCTGGACATTACGGCACGAGGCGCAATCACTACACACCGCGCACTGCGCCTTCAAAATAGCTCTACTGAATAAACTCTCAGCAATTTCGCGGCCAAATTTCGCTGCCATGAGGCGGTCCCACGCTCGTGGCTTAAGATCCGATAGAAGCTCCAAGCGGTCAGCCGCGCTATTTCGCTCGACACTGGGGCTCAAAACAGTTTACCGTCGAGTTATTCGGTGCGGAGATAAGGCTTCTAAGCGTACATAGTACCGGCGCACCCAGACCATGGCATTGAAGGGGCAGGGCGCGATGGCGTTAGCGGAGGAGGTCATCCTTGAGACGCACAGTCTGGTCAAGGAGTTCAATGGGTTCGTTGCGGTCGACGGCGTGTCGGTGCGCGTTCGCCGCGGCGAGATCCATGCGCTGATCGGTCCGAATGGCGCCGGTAAGACGACCTTCTTTAATCTGCTGACGAAGTTCCTACAGCCCACGTCGGGCACGATCGTTTATCGCGGCAGGAACATTACGCGCGACAAGCCGGCGGATATTGCCAGGCAGGGCATCGTGCGGTCTTTTCAGATTTGTGCCGTGTTCCCGCACCTGACCGCCTTAGAAAACGTGCGCGTAGCTCTGCAGCGCAAATTGGGCACCTCATTTCATTTCTGGCGATCGGAAAAGAGCCTGACGAAGCTCGATGACCGGTCGATGCAACTGTGGGGCGACGTGAACATGGGCAACAGGGCCCGAACGCTCGCTGCAGATCTCCCGTATGGGCGCAAGCGGGCGTTGGAACTGGCCACGACGCTGGCCTTAGAGCCGGACTTGATGCTCTTGGATGAACCGACGCAGGGCATGGGGCACGAGGACGTGTCGCATGTCACTCAGTTGATCAAGCAACTGTCGGCGAACCGAACCGTGCTGATGGTCGAGCACAATATGAGCGTCGTATCCAAAATCGCCGACACCATTTCAGTACTGCAGCGAGGCCGCGTAATCGCGGCGGGTCCCTACGCCGAGGTATCCAAAAACCCCCAGGTTGTGGAAGCGTACATGGGTAGCTCGAGCATCGAGCTTTCGGGATCTGCCTGATGGCCCGCGACATGCTGCAGATTTCAAATCTGGAGGCGTGGTACGGCGAATCGCACATATTGCACGGTGTGGAATTCGGCGTGCAGGAAGGGGAGATCGTGACCCTGTTGGGCCGCAACGGCGCGGGACGTACCACTACACTGCGAGCCATCATGGGGCTGGTGGGCTCGCGCACCGGATCCGTACTGATCGAGGGGGTGCAAGCCATCGGCCTGGCGCCGCATAAGGTCGCGCGCCTGGGGGTAGGCTATTGTCCCGAAGAGCGCGGCATTTTTGCGGCCTTGTCGACCGAGGAGAACCTGCTATTGCCCCCGCGCCTGAAAGGCGCTCCAGGGATGCA
>JAQGOD010000069.1 GCA_028293775.1 Gammaproteobacteria bacterium | reverse complement strand
ATTTCCTTCTCGGTCCAATCGAGCAACGGACTCACCTTGTGCAGGCCATATTCGCCGTCCCACTCCACGGGTGCGGCCATGGCACGGCTGGCCGATTGTCCGCGCCGTATGCCGGTAACCCAGGCGCCGCGGCCTGATACGGCGCGCCGGAATGGTTCAACCTTGCGAATGGTGCAACAGCCGCGACGTTGATCGAGGCCGTCCCGAAAGCCGTTGATGCCATGGGCGCCCACCCAACCCTCCAGCCCCTGCGCTTCGGGATAGTAGATGCGCAAGGTGCGTCCGAAGTGCCGTTGCAGGCGTTCAATCAAATCGTAGGTTTCAGGATAAAGACGTCCCGTGTCGATGCTGAATATCTCGATCTTGCCGAGCCAGTTCGCGTCCGACTCGGCCGGAGCGCTCCAGATCAAGTCGGTCAGGACTATGGACTCCGGGCCTAAGCTATTGGCGTAACAGACATTTTTAAACTCTGCGAGCGCGCTTTGCAGCTGCGACACGCTGTCTTGTGCGCGCTCGCGCAACGCTTTCGAGAGTTCGGCCATGCAGAACTATAGGACGCCGAGCGGCTGCGCAAAACGAATTCCGGAGCATGAGTACATGCCTATTCGTAATGCGCGTTAACCTTATATGCTAGGACGGTAAAGACTTAACTCAAAAGCAAGGCTCACAGCCGATGAAATTCCAGCAATTGCGCTATCTCGTGGCCGTCCATGAAAACGGCTTGAACATCACCGCGGCTGCGCGGCAACTGCACACCTCGCAGCCCGGTGTGAGCCGCCAATTGAAACTCTTGGAAGAAGAACTCGGTTTTCAATTGTTCGAGCGCGAGGGGCGTGCACTCACTCGCACCACCGATGCGGGCGAGGAGATCATTTCGCGCGCCAGCAGCATCTTGCGCGAGATGCAAAATATTCGCCGCACTTCGGCGGAGTTGCGCAAAGCCGACGGCGGCACCCTGTCCATCGCCACCACGCATACGCAAGCCCGCTATGTGCTGCCGCAAGTGATCCGCGCGTTTCGCACCAAATACCCCAAAGTGCGGCTGCACCTTCATCAAGGCACCTCCGAGCAAATCGCCGAAATGGTTGCTCGCGATCGAGTCGATTTCGCGATCGCCACCGGCTCGGAGGAACTGTTCCCGCACCTGGTGCGCTTGCCTGTGTATCGCTGGCACCGCGCGGTGGTGGTACCTCGGGGGCACCCGCTCGCGTCCGCCGGGAAGCTCACGCTCAAGAAATTAGCCGAGTATCCGATCGTTACATATGTGTTCAGCTTTTCAGGCCGCTCGTCGCTGCCCGCGTTGTTTGAAACCGCCGGCTTGTCATTGGACGTGGCATTGACGGCGCGTGACTCGGACGTGATCAAGACCTATGTGCGCATAGGGTTGGGCGTAGGTATTCTGGCTCGACTGGCGATCGATCCTGTGACCGACGCGGATCTCGTGGTGCTCGATGCCTCGCATTTGTTCGAGGGGCACACAACGTGGATTGGGTTTCGCCGAAGTGCCTTGCTGCGCGCCTACATGTATGAATTCATCGAGCTGCTCGCCCCGCACTTGCCCCGCAAG
This sequence comes from Gammaproteobacteria bacterium, assembly GCA_028293775.1. The sequence continues at coordinate 1,206 of JAQGOD010000069.1, read as the reverse complement.
CTGGTGCGGGAAGTCGAGAAATTGGAAACCCAGGAAGACGTGGACAAGACCTTGAAAGATCTCGTCATCCCCATTCGCGATATACCTTGAGCGCATATGCAGATGACGCGATAGTAGTTTTGGTTGGGGTCCGCGCCCGCGTAGCCTGTTCGCGCCGCACACTGCGGCTGCTGCGGTCGAGGGATGCATGGACAGGGACAGACGCTTTGGGCGCGAGTATTTCTGGTTCGCGCTGGCGTTGATTGCCATATTGCTCGGTTCCACGGCGCGGGCAGCCGGTACCGAGGAAGCCGTCCCCGCCAAGAAAAAGCCGACCGTCGAGGAACTCGAGCAACGCATTGCGATTCTCGAGCAAGCATTGCAGGCGCAGCAGCGCGCGCTCGAATCCCTCCAGGCAAGCCAGCCCCCGGCGGCCCAGCCCCCAGCCGGCCAGCCCGCCGGCGCGGCTCCCAGTCACCCGGTAGTGGAACAGCAGGCGGGATCCGCCACGCAATCCAGTCCGCAGATTTACGCCGGACCGGGCGGCTTTTCATTTAAATCGGCCGACGGTGCGAATCAGATCCGCTTCCACGGTGAGTTTGATTTCGACGGCCGCTTTTACAACGACAACTTGACGCCCGACGGCTCGCGCAGCACCTGGTTGCTGCGCCGAGCGCGGCCCATTGTGGAAGGAACGTTCGCGAATATTTTCGACTTTCGCTTCAACCCGGACTTCGCCGGCGGCAAGACCGTCATTCAAGATGCCTTCCTCGCAGCACGTTTCGACCCTCGGTTCGTGGTGACGGCCGGAAAGTTCAAGGAACCTTTCGGCCTCGAGCGCTTGCAACTGTCGCCCAACAATCGATTTATCGAGCTGGGGCTGCCGAGCGATTTGGTGCCGAATCGAGACCTCGGACTGCAGGTGTCCGGAACCTTTGCGTTCCCGACAGGCGCGCTGACCTATCAAGTCGGCTACTTCAACGGTGTGGTCGACGGCGTGAGCACCGACGCCAACACCACGCCCGATATCGACAACAACGACAAGAAGGATTGGGTGGCGCGGTTGTTCGCGCAGCCTTTCCTCGCGACCGACTCGGTGCTTCGAAATCTAGGGGCGGGCGTTGCCGTGAGTTGGATCGATCAAGTTGGGAGTGCGACGAACACGCTGTTGCCGTCCTACAAGACCGAAACGCAGCGCAACTTTTGCAGCTACGATCCTGCGACCTC
>JAQGOD010000039.1 GCA_028293775.1 Gammaproteobacteria bacterium | reverse complement strand
ACTTATGTGTCCGCGACTGTTGTTCGGCTGCTCGGGATGCCTCGCGCGGCTTATTTTATGGCCGCTCGTTTGTTTCCCGAGCCATGGCAGCGCGCCATGCGCGAGCACGCGGCACGAGCCATGGGATCCGTGCCGGCAAACTCCTATCTCGGCACCGGCCTCGCTCTCGCACGCTGGGCGATCCTGGACCGGCTCGACCAACTGAAATGCCGCATCTTGCTCATCGCGGCTGAAAACGATTTCACCCCCCTTAAGGAAAAGCGGGAGCTGGCCGCACGGCTCAATGCCGAATTGGTGGTGGTGCGGGGATCGCGGCATGGAACGCCCTTCGATTCCGTGGAAGTCACCAATGCCAGCCTGCTTGCATTGCTGACCGATCAACCCCTGCCGCCCCCGACGGGCTGGGTGCGGGATACGCCCTCGCGCGCGCAAGCGCTCTCCCTCGCAGGCAGCATTGCCGAAGAGCACGCAGTCAGCCCCCTGCTGTTGGATTAGCTTGGGTGGGATTTATTGCCAGGGCAGCCGGTCCAAGTCGAGGTTTCCGCCGCTCAGAATGATGCCGATGTCCTTGCCCGATACTTTTTTTTCCAGAATGGCGGCGTAAGGCACGGCGCCCGAAGGCTCCACCAATAGCTTCATGACCTCTAAAATCTGTCGCATCGCCTGAACAATCGAGTCCTCACTCACCGTCACGATGTCGTCGACGAGCCTAATAATTACCGCGAACGGTCGCTCGCCCAGGGAAGTCTTGAGCCCGTCGGCAATGGTGCGCGGATTGACCATGGGAAGGATTTCGCGCGCTTTGAGCGAGCGCGCAGCATCGTCCGCACCCGCCGGTTCCACGCCGATAACGCGTATATCCGGCTTGATATCCTTGGCCGCAACCGCGATGCCGCTGAGTTGTCCCCCTCCGCCCACCGGGCATAGGATGACATCGAGGTGCGGCACCTCTTCGAGCAACTCAATGGCCGTCGTTCCCTGTCCCGCCATGACTCGCAAGTCATCATAGGGGTGAATGAACGCGGCCCCGGTTCGTTCCATGACCTGGCGTGCCGTTGCCTCACGGGCCGCTAGCGTAGGCTCGCACAGCACGATATCGCCTCCGTAGCGGCGCACCGCGGCCTGCTTCGCCAACGGGGAATTGTTCGGCATCACGATGTATGCCGGTATTCCGCGCAGCGCCGCTGCCCGCGCCAGCGCAGCAGCGTGATTCCCCGAGGAATGAGTCACCACGCCCCTTGCCGCCTCCTCATCGGTGAGCAGGAACACGGCATTGGTGGCACCGCGTGCTTTGAACGCGCCCGCTTTCTGCAGGTTCTCGCACTTGAAGTACAGGCGGCTCCCGGCAATTCGGTCCAGCACCTCGCTGGTCATCACCGGCGTGCGATGAACTTTGTCGCGAATCCGTGCGTGCGCTTCGCGGATCGATTCCATGCGAAGCGTGGACTTTGGGCTTGGGCTACGTGTATCCATATACTCTATGCTAAAACTGGCAGATGAAATCGCGTCTCACTTGGTTCGTCGTTCTGGCCATGATTGCCGGACCCTCGGCCGGATTGCTCCTCCACCAAACGCTCGGTGCCGGCCCTGCGGCCGATGATACCGCCGCAGGATTATCGCTCGTCACGACGAGTTTTTTGCGCCTCATCAAGATGATCATAGCGCCATTGGTGTTCTCCACGCTCGTCGTCGGGGTGGCACGCATGGAAGGCGCAGCGTCCATAGCGCGAATCGGCGCCAAAGCGTTGGGATGGTTCGTGCTCGCAACCATGATTTCGATGAGCATTGGCGTCGTCGCGGTACAGTTATTCAAGCCGGGCCTCGGCCTTACCGCCTCCGCCGTCTCCGCCAGCAGCGTCCCCGGTCCGCTGCAGCTGAGGGACATACTTGATCATGTCATTCCCAGCTCCATTGTCCAGGCCATGGCCGGCAATGAAGTGCTGCAGATCGTCGTGTTTTCCGTTTTGTTCGGGGCGGCGGCATCCAGCCTGGGAAGCAAAGTCAAAAAACTCATCGACGCCCTCGACGAGATCGCCGCCGTCATATTGAGAATGACCCGGTACATCATGGCATTGGCACCTATTGCGATTTTCGCGGCCCTCGCCGCGACGGTTTTAACCCAGGGCGCGAACGTATTGCTGGTTTATGCGAAGTTTATCGCGAGCTTTTACCTCGCTCTATTGCTTTTGTGGATATTTTTCGCGCTCGCACTGTATTTGAGTATTGGCCGGCGCGCACTTGAATTGCTGCAAGCCATCCGCTCGCCATTGCTGCTTGCTTTTGCCACGGCAAGCTCCGAAGCGGCCTACCCGCAGACGTTGGAACGCCTGGAATCCTTTGGCGTCAGCACCCGCATTGCCTCCTTTGTTCTGCCCCTGGGATATTCGTTCAATCTGTGTGGATCCGCCATGTACTGCGCCTTCGGCGTCTTGTTCATCGCTCAAATCTATCGCATTGATTTGAGCGTGAATCAGCAGATCATGATGCTTCTCGTCCTCATGGTCACGAGCAAGGGCATCGCAGGCGTGCCGCGCGCCGCATTGATGGTGATCGCCGCATCGCTCAGCTATTTTGGCTTGCCGGAACAAGGCCTGGTTTTCGTCATCGCAGTCGATCACGTGCTCGATATGGGGCGCACGGCCACCAACGTCATCGGCAACGCCGTTGCTTCCACGCTGGTCGCAAAATGGGAAGGCGAGCTCAATGAAAGCACCGCGGGCGCCGGCGCACTGCCCACCGCAAACGCTTAATCAGCCGCGGCCAGCGCTGAAAACGGCCAGCATATCCTCTTCTTCTTCCTTCACGGGCTCCGCCTCGTTGCGCAGCAGCGTCAGGATTTCATCGCCGGGCATGGGCCGCGCGAATAGGAACCCCTGACCCACCGTGCAGCCCAACCTTCTCAATATTTCCACCTGTTGGTAGGCCTCGATTCCTTCGGCGATGACCTCGATGTGCAGATGCCGGGCGATCGCAATGATGGCGCTCACGATGGCCAAATCGCTCGAGTCCGTCACCAGATCTCTGACGAAACTCCGATCGATCTTGAGTGCGTCGACTCGCCAATTTTTAAGGTAGCTCAAGCTCGAATATCCGGTTCCGAAATCATCGATGGCGATTTTGATTCCCAGGTCGCGCAGCCGCGCCATGGTGTCCTGGCGATTTTCGCCTGCCGGGGAATGCGAATCGAACACGGCGCGCTCGGTCATCTCCAGTTGCAGCAGTTCCGGGCGCAGGCCGTGGGTTTTCAGCAATGTAGAAATGGTGGTTTGCAGCTCGCCGCGCTGCAGCTGCGCAGGGGCGACGTTGAGCGAGACGGGCACCAGCGCAATACCCGCCTTGCGCCATGCGCTCATGGTCTGCAGGGTTCGATGCAGAACGAAATTGCCCATCGGCACGATCAAGCCGGTTTCCTCGGCCACCGGAATGAATTGATCGGCGGGAATCATTCCATGCACCGGATGCGACCAGCGCATCAGCGCTTCGAGACCGACGATTTTGCGCGTGACCAGATTCACGAATGGCTGGAAGTGCACGTCGAGCTGCTTGAGCCGCAATGCTTCGCGCAACGATGCCTCGACCGCTACCCGATGCTTGAGCTTGCGGTTCATCGCGTGACTGAACATCTGCACGTTGTTTCGGCCGCGATCCTTTGCCTGGTACATTGCCGTATCCGAATGCTTGAGCAGTTCGACCATGTCGGCGCCATCCCGCGGATACAAGCTGACACCGACGCTGCCCGTGGTCTGCAAAGGGTGGCGGTCGATGATGATGGGACGGTTTAAGGTCTCGATGATGCGGCCCGCGCCCAACGTCACCTCGTCGTAGTTCTTCACGTTCCGGAACACGACCAC
>JAQGOD010000036.1 GCA_028293775.1 Gammaproteobacteria bacterium | reverse complement strand
TCGCGGGAACGAATCCGGACGCGACCAGCTTTGATTACGGGCTGGCATTTTTCTACGGCAAGCGCGTCGCCGTCGCCGTGGAGCTACAGAAAACTTCGGTCGGAACCGGGCCTTACATCGCGTTCTAGCCGCCGCTTTGCGGCGGCTATCCTTCATTGCGAGAGGCAGGATAGACTGCCTCTTAAATGAGTATCACGGCCTCGTCCAAGGCTTGCACGGGCGATTTGCAGCTCGAGTATGCGACTTCCGATTACGCTGCGTCCCAGCCGGCCTCATGGTGGCAGGGCGTCCTGGGGGTCGTGGGATTCGAGAAGCTGCCGCTGTTTAATCGCCCCCGCATACCGGTGGCCGCGAGCATGACTCCGTCCTTGAGCGCCGGCAACTTATGCGAAGTGTGGCGAGTCGCCGAACCTCACGTTCCCTTGTCGAGCAACAAATCGGCGCACGCGCGCATCCATTACCGATACTCCGATGATTTGTTGTTCGGTTCTTTGAGCATCACCGAGCAGGCCACCGACGCGAATGGCGAAGCGGACGCGTTGTTGCGCGCAACCGAGACGGCCTACCAAGAAATCTTTGACGTCTTGGACGGAACCGAACACCGGCATCTGGTTCGCATCTGGAATTATCTTCCGCGGATCAACGCACATGCGGACGGCGATGAACGCTACCGGCATTTCAATGCCGCGCGCCAAATGGCATTCCGCAAGTCCGGCCGTGCCACGATGGGAACCGTGCCCGCCGCCAGTGCCTTGGGCTCGCCCGCCGGCAGCCCGTTGGCCATTTATTTTCTCGCTGCGCGCAGCGCGCCGAGAATGATCGAGAATCCGCGTCAAACCAGCGCTTATCACTACCCGCCCAAGTTCGGCAGGCACAGCCCCATTTTTTCGCGCGCCTGCCTTTGGGGCGAGCCAGCCCGCAGCAAATTGTTCATCTCCGGCACCGCCAGCATCGTGGGTCACGAAAGTATTCACCGCGGCGATGTCGAGGCGCAGACGCGCGAGACCCTGGTCAATATCGATGCGCTGGTGGCCGAGGCAAATCGCATCGTCGGCGCGCCGCGATATTCTCCGCAGGGTTTGATGCTGAAGGTATACGTGCGCAACGCCTCGGACTTCCCCGCCGTCAAGGCTACATTGGCAAGGGTGTTGGGCACCGTGCCCGGCATGGTGTTCTTGCAGGCTGAGGTCTGCCGCGAGGACTTGCTCGTGGAAATCGAGGCGGTCAGCTAGCGACGAGGGCGCGCTAGCGCTCGTCTTCGATCGAAGCGCCAGGCGTGGTAGTCTTCGTTGACACGTCGGGGAGGAGGCATTGATGAGTACACCAGCGAGCACTGTCGGCACGGCGAGAGCGAGCACCAACACGGCGGCGCGCGCCGAACATTATCGATGGAACGAGCTGCCCGCCGAACCGCTCAAGGGCGGTATCACGCGCAAGCTCATCACAGGCGACCGCATGATGATTGCTCACGTGCACTTGAATAAGGGCGATGAAGTGCCGCAGCATGCGCATGAGAATGAGCAGATCACGTATATTCTCGAGGGTGCGCTGCATTTTTGGCTCGGGCCCAACGGCGAACGGGAAGTCACGGTTCGCGCCGGCGAAGTACTGGTTATCCCCTCCAATTTAGAGCATCGCGCGCTGGCACTCGAAGACACGCTCGACGTCGATGTGTTCAACCCGCCCCGTCAAGATTGGCTGAACGGCACCGACGCTTACTTGCGCCGCTGACGCGCACTCGCGGCGCTTGGGTTGCGCACTCGGTCGCTTGGGATGCGCTGGCGAGCGGCGCCCAATTTCAGGTCAAGAGATGCGGCGCCACCCGTGCGTTGGCGGCGCGTTCGTAGGCTCGCGCAACTTGCAGCAGCAATCCATCATGGTTGCGGCCGGTTACCAGAGTGATACCCACGGGCAGGCCGCTTATCAACCCTGCGGGTACGGTGAGGCTGGGATAGCCGGCAATCGCAGCGGCGCTGGCGATTTGAGAGGATCCACCTCCGCGGCGATCGCCCCACACCGGGTCGATCAGGTCGGCAGGCCCGTTGCTCGGCCCCAATAGCACTTCGACCCCTTGTTGAGCCAGCAGTGTCGCGAGCCCCTCCACATCGGCGGTCCGGGTCAGGGTCGCGCGCGCCTGTTGATAGGCATCGTCGCTCAAAGGTCCTTTCGCATCCGCCATCTCAAAAATTTCCTGACCGAATACGATGAGTTCCTGATCCGCATGCGCACGGTTGAAGGCGATTAAATCGGTCAGCGACTTGCAATCGACTTGCGAAGGATCAAGCGTCGACAGATAGGCATTGATCGAATCCTTGAACTCATAGAGCAACGCTTCAAATTGCGGATCGCCCATTTCGTCAAATGCTTTCGGCGGTTTCAAATCCACGATGACCGCGCCTTCTCGTTCGAGCGCCTCGCGCGCAGCGGCGAACAGCCGGGTGGTATCGGGATGAGCGCCTTGTGGCACGGGCACGGCGCCGATGCGGACACCGCGCAGGCGGAAGGTCTCGATGTCGCTTCCATGCGTGCCGAAGCCCAAGGGCCGCTCGGCGATCACCGATGCGAGAATCGCGGCGTCCCCGACTGTGCGGCACATCGGGCCGGCGGTGTCCTGCAGGGGCGAAATTGGAACCACTCCTCTGCCGCTGACGACGCCGACCGTGGGCTTGAGGCCCACCAACCCGTTGATGGATGCGGGAGAAAGGATGGAGCCGTTGGTCTCCGTGCCGATGGCCGCGGCACAGAAACTTGCCGCCGCCGCGACGCCCGAGCCGGCGCTCGAGCCCGAAGGATTGCGCGCCGGATTGTAGGCATTGCCCACCTGACCGCCCACACCGCTCCAGCCGCTGCAGGAGCGGGTCGAGCGGAAGTTCGCCCATTCGCTCAAGTTCGCCTTGCCCAGAATAATTGCTCCCGCCCCGCGCAGTCTCGCAACGAGGGGCGCGTCCACAGGGCGGAGGGATCGAGCGAGCGCGTACGAACCAGCGGTAGTCGCGATCGGATCGCGGGTCTCGATGTTGTCTTTGACGATGACGGGGATGCCGTGCAACGGCCCCCGCAATTTCCCGGACTTGCGCTCCAGGTCAAGGCCTCGAGCGTCGTTCAGGGCCGCCGGATTCACCGCGAGAACCGAGCGGTGTTCGGGGCCATGTTGATCGAAGCGCGCAATACGGTGCAAGTACGCCGCCGTCAAGGCTTCCGAGGTCACGCTGCCCGAGGCCAGCGCGCGTTGCAAAGACGCGATGGATTGCTCGGTCGGGTCAAATCCATGGTCGGCGGCGCGCAGTTCGCCCACGGCCGCGGCGAGCGATAGGGCGCCTGCTGTTGTAATAAAGCCTCGACGATCCATGAGTTTTCCCCGCGAAATTTTAGGAATAATGCTCTTTAGCAGCGCGGCGTTCTAGGAGCGGACGGCGCCACAAAATATTTTGTTGCAGATTCTTTACAGTTGTTGACGGATTTGTTACTTATTTGCATCGGCTGTGAGATATCTCATATACCGATTGCCAAATATAACGCTCCAGGGGATGAATACCAATGACTACTACAGGCTTGCCTGGTTATCTTCCGTGGCGCCGAGGGATCGCGCTGCCT
>JAQGOD010000032.1 GCA_028293775.1 Gammaproteobacteria bacterium | reverse complement strand
CCGTGCATCTGCCGCCGGCGCTGGCCACCGGCAATCTGGATATCATCACCAACGCGATGGTCCGCGAAGTCGTGCTGGGACCAAACGGCCTGGCGCAGGGCGTGAAGTACGTCGACAAGCGCAGCGGTGCCGAGCATCGGGTGAATGCCCGCGTGGTTGTGCTGGCCGCGAGCGCATGCGAGACGGTGAGGATTTTGCTCAATTCGAAGAGCGCGCAGTTTCCCACCGGTCTCGCGAACTCGAGCGGCAAAGTCGGCCATTATCTCATGGATACCGTGGGCAGCAGCGTGCGCGGCCAAGTGCCGCTGCTCGAGAGTCTGCCGCCGCTAAATGAAGATGGAGCCAGCGGAGAGGCGTTATACGCACCGTGGTGGCTATACCAAGAGCAGCAGCAAGGGAAGATGGATTTTGCCCGCGGCTATCATATTGAATTCGGCGGCGGCAGACGGATGCCGGATCTCGGCACCTTGCGCGGCATTGACTCCCTCACGGCGGGAAGCTACGGGAAGAAACTCAAAGATGACGCACGGCGCTATTACGGTTCCTTTGTCGGCTTCGCCGGCCGCGGCGAAATGATTCCGAATGAGAAGTCATTCTGCGAGATCGATCCTAAGGTAACGGACAAGTGGGGTATTCCGGTGCTGCGTTTTCATTGGCAGTGGTCGGAGCATGAAACGCGACAAGCGGCTCACATGCAGACAACCTTTGCGGGAATCATCGACGCCATGGGCGGGCGCGTGATGGACAGAGTCAAGACAGACGGCGCCGAGGCCATTTCGCCGGGCGGATTCATCATCCACGAAGTCGGCGGTGCCATGATGGGCGCGAAGGCCGAAACCTCCGTCACCAATGAGTGGTGCCAGACCTGGGATGTGAAAAATCTGTTCTTGAACGACGGCGCCGTGTTTGTTTCCAACGCCGACAAGAATCCGACGTTGACGATTATGGCGTTGGCTTGGCGCGCGTCGGACAAAATCGCGGACTTGATGCGGAGGAAGGAGCTATGACGGACCGACGCACGACAATCAAGTGGATGCTGGCCGCGGCCGCCGCGATGCCCGTGTGGAATCACGATGCGTCGAGCGGGGAATTGACGGCCTCACAGCCGGTGGCCAAGGGCTACGGCACCGATCCGAATCTCGGCAGGCTTTACCAGCCCGGAGAGGTCTGGCCGCTGACGCTCTCTGCCGGTCAACGGCGAACCGCAACCACCCTGTGCGATATCATTTTGCCGGCCGATGGCAGCTCGCCCAGCGCGGCGAGTGTCGGGGTAGTCGATTTCATCGACGAATGGGTGAGTGCGCCTTATCCGCGCCAGCTCGAGGACAGGCCGGTGTTGCTCGAGGGGTTGGCATGGTTGGATGCCGAAGCGCAGCTGCGGTTCAAGAAGCGTTTCGGCGATCTCGATGAAAGGCAGCAGCATGCGATTTGCGATGACATTTGCTACGAGCCCAATGCTCAGCCAAAGTTTGCGCGGGCCGCGCAGTTCTTTTCCCGGTTCCGCAATTTGACGGTCGGGGGCTTCTACTCCACCTCTGCGGGCCGGCAAGATCTGGGCTACATCGGCAACGTGCCATTATCGAAGTTCGATCCGCCGCCGCCGGAACTACTGCACAAACTGGGCTTAGGTTCACCATGATCAACAACAAGACTCGCCATGCAGGACCCCTCGGCGTCGGCATCGTCGGCTCAGGCTTCAATGCCCGCTTTCACATGCAGGCCTTTCAAGCGGTTCGGGATGCCGATGTGCGCGGCGTGTGGAGTCCGAATCTTGCGCATACCAGCGCGGCGGCGGCGTTGGCGCGCAGCTTGGATATTGGCGAGGCCAAGGCCCACGCGTCCATTCGCGACATGGTGGCAGATCCTTTGATCGAGGCGCTTTGGCTGACCGGACCAAACCACAAGCGACTCGAGAACATGGAGGAAATCGTTCATGCCCTAGAAGGCGGGGTGGGAACGCTGCGCGGCATCGCCTGCGAAAAGCCGTTGGCGCGAAACGTCGCTGAAGCCAAGCGCATGGTTGAGCTGATTCGGCGGGCCGGTGTCGCGCATGGCTATTTGGAAAATCAGATATTCGCACCTCAAATCGAAGCCGGTCGTAACCGGCTTTGGGCGCGCGGCGCGGCCAGCACCGGTCGGCCGTATCTGGCCCGCGCCTCCGAGGAACACAGCGGGCCCCACGCGCCTTGGTTCTGGCGCGGGGAGTTGCAGGGCGGCGGTGTGCTCAACGACATGATGTGTCACTCGGTCCTGCTGGTGCGCCATTTGTTGACGCAACCCGGCAGCGCGGCTTCTTCGGTGCGCCCGGTGCGCATCACCGGCCACATCGCGAGCCTCAAATGGGCGAGGTCCCCCTACAGCGAAGAGCTCTCTGCCGCCTTCGGCAGCGAAGTGGATTACGCAAAGCGACCGTCAGAGGATTTCGCCAGCGTCACAATCGAATTTGAAACCCCGGAAAAACAGATCCTCATCGGCGAAGCTTCGACCTCCTGGAGTTACGTGGGCGCCGGCCTGCGCCTGTCCGCCGAGCTGTTAGGACCGGAGTACTCGATGTCGTGGAATACGCTCGATAGCGGGCTCAATCTGTTTTTTTCCCGCAGGGTACGCGGCGGGGTCGGCGAGGATTTGGTCGAGAAGCAAAACGCCGAGCTGGGATTGATGCCGGTGGTAGCCAACGAGGCCGCCGCATACGGCTACGAGAGCGAAGATCGCCATTTCGTGCGGGCATTCCTCGGCAAGGAAGCACCGCGGCTGACTTTCGATGACGGACTGGACGTGGTATCCCTGTTGATGGCGGCATACCAAAGCGCCGAGCTCGGCAAGACACTTGATTACCCGCCGCCCGGCCTCGAATCGTATGTGCCGGCGGTGGCACGCGGCGAATGGAAGGGGAAGTAAAAAAAA
>JAQGOD010000469.1 GCA_028293775.1 Gammaproteobacteria bacterium | reverse complement strand
CGGCTGAATCCGCGACAACAGCTCCAAAAGAGCGGTGGCGTCTACCGGTTTGACCAGGTGATAATCGAAGCCGGACTCGCGTGTACGGCGCACTTCGCTTTCCGTCCCCCAACCGGTCAAAGCAATGAGCGTCGCGGGCGCGATTTGCGGATCACGGCGAATCCTTCGGGCGATCTCATGACCATCCATTTCCGGAAGGCCAATATCGCAGACGATCACATCGGGCGCAAACTGCTTGGCGATATCCAATCCCGCTTTACCGCTGTATGCCACCCGAGTCTCAAACCCCTCCAAGTCGAGCAGCATTTTCAATACATCCGCCACATCGGCGATATCGTCGATTGCGAGGACTCGTAGGCGCGGGTTTTTAGCGGTCTCTCGCGGCGGCACGGCCGGCGTTGCCGATGTTTCCGCGGGAATCACCACCGGCAGTCGAACAGTGAAACTACTGCCGCGGCCAAGGCCTTCGCTTGTCGCAACGACGTCGCCGCCATGCAATTCCGTCAGGCGCCGCACCAATGACAAGCCTATACCTAAGCCGCCCTGTGCGCGATCAAGTGTTCGATTGACCTGGGTGAACATCTCGAAAACCTCATCGAGCATGTTGGGGGGAATACCCACGCCGTTGTCCCGCACGCATACAAAAGCATCTGTATCCGTCCGCCACAGACGCAGCCGCAGTTGCCCGCCGTCAGCCGTGTATTTGGTCGCATTGTTGAGCAAATTGATAATCACCTGCGAGAGCCGAGACGCATCGCCGTCGACCCAGACCGGGTCTTGCGCAAGCTCGGCTTCAAAATTGTGGTGTCCTGCGGCGATGAACGGTTGACTCGCTTCGATGGCCAGCTCGGCAATCGCGCGCAAATCAACGCGCGTGCGTTGCAGAACAACCTTGCCGCTGGAAATTCGCGAGACATCCAGCAAATCGTCGATCAGCCTCACCATCTGCGACAACTGCCTCTCCATAATGGCTCTGATTACCGGGCTGGCAACGTCGCCGATGCCGGAGCGTGCGAGCGCCTGAAGACCGGTCCGAATCGGTGCAAGCGGGTTGCGCAGTTCGTGCGCCAACGTCGCCAAGAATTCGTCCTTGCGCCGATCCGCGTTTTTGCGTTCGGTGGCATCGAGCGCAACGATCATCGCACGGACGTGGTTTTCTAACAGGCTGTTCCGCACGACGTGATGGCGCTGGCTCACCCATCTCACGCGGCCGTCCGGCCAAACAACTCGGTAGTCGATGGCGACCGGATCCCTGCACGACCCTTCCCCTGCTTGAAGTAGCTGCCGTGTTACCTCGTCGCGGTCCTCGGCATGTACGATTGCTAAAAATTCCGCCTTGGAGAGGGTCCGCGCGTGGTCTCCCACACCGAACAGCCGCGCCGCTTCTGCGCTAAGGTGTACTTCGGGGACTGCGTAATCGACTTCGGCGAGCGAGAGACCCGCTACCTGTACGCCCAGCGACATGCGCTCCGCTGATTCGCGCAACGCAGCGTCCGCCGCTTGCAGCGATTCCACTTGATCGCGAATTTGGTACTGACGAGCACGCCCGCGAATGGCCGCTTCAACAGCGCTAACGAGGGCGCGGCTCGAGGTCGGCCGATCCAGCAGCGTCAGGTTCGTGAGTTTTTCAAAGTAGCGCTTGTCGGCTGGTGCTTCGCTTTCTGATCGGCTCAATAAGATAACGGGCACATCCGACCACGGCGGCTGCCTCTCCAGGGCATCCATGATCGCGCGTAAATCAGGATCATTGACCACGGAATCGGTCAGCACGACCGCCCCGACGGAGTTGCTCATTTGTGCAGCCAGCACGCGCGCACTGCCAACGACGTCGCAATCAAGCCCCACATTTCTCAGCAGCGCACAGGTCACCTCGCCGTCGCGCCGAGTCGGTGGCAGCACCAAGACCTTGCGTTCTTGGTTTTGAGCCGCGTGCACCGCCATCTCTAGATCCGCGCCTTGCCGTTCGAGCGACCTTCGGAGTGGACTTCGACCGGCACGCCAGTCAAAACGCCCCGCAATTGCAACAGCGGCGCACTTAAATGAATCCCGTGGCTGTCGAATGAAAGCTCGCGAATTGACTCTTCGTGCGCGCCGGTGCGTTTTTTGAGGACTGAAATGGCCTTTTTGACCTCCCCTGCATGTTCGAAGAATCGCAGCATGACCACGGAATCAGCCAGGTAGCTGGCATCGACCGGCGATTGCATGGTCGCTCCCATGATGCCGTTTTGCGCGACGACGATGAAAGTGGCGACGCCGCGATTGCTCAGGTACGCAAGCAATTCATGGAGTTGAGCGGTTAGAAATTTATCGGCGGGCAGCGCGTTCAGATAGCCGTTCAGGCTGTCGATGACAACCACTCGCGCATTGTCGCGCTCGACGCTGTCGCGCACTCTATGCGCAAACTCACCCGGCGAGATTTCAGCCGGATCAATTTGCTGCAACATTATTTGCCCGGCACCTAACCCCTCATTGATGTGCAGCCCCAGACCTTGCGAGCGAACGTCGGTAGCCGCTTTTGTTTCTTCAAACGCAAAAATAGCCCCATGATCGCCGCGAGCCGCTGCGGCCACGGTGTACTGCAGGGCGATGCTGGACTTACCGCTGCCCGGCGGTCCGACGAGTAAGGTGCTCGTACCGCGCTCGATTCCGCCGCCGAGCAGCGCGTCCAGATCCGCTACCCCGCTTTCGATGAACTCTCGCCGGCCGGGAATCTCCTGGCCCCCCGCCGCCAGGCGCGGGAATACCGTAAGCCCGCCTTTGCGGACCACAAAGTCGTGAAATCCGCTGGCAAAATCGCTGCCGCGAAATTTAAGCACTTGCAGTTCGCGCCGTGCGCGACCATAGGGGGGTGCCCGACAATCGAGGGCAATCACCCCGTGCGCGATGCTCTGGAGCTGCAGATCGGCTGCCTCCCCCGTACGGTCGTCCAACATGAGCACGGTGCAGTCGCGACCTATCAGAAATTGTTTGAAGGCAAGGATCTGACGGCGATAGCGCAGCGAACTTTGGGCGAGAAGCCGCATTTCGGACAGCGAATCAAATACCAGGCGGCGTGGCCCAACGCGCTCTATTGCCTCGAGAACCTTGCGCGTTGTCTCCGTGAGGTCAATTTCGGAAGGATGAAACATCGTCAGCTGACTCTCACCATCAAACTCGCTCTCGTCGGCGATGAGTTCAACAATCTCGATGCCCTCGAGTGACCAGCCGTGCGATCGGGCGCCCGCCTCGAGCTCTTCGGCCGTCTCGGAAAGGGTGACGTATAAACATGCTTCGCCGCGCCGTGCACCCTCACGCAGGAAATGCAGCGCCAGGGTGGTTTTACCCGCGCCGGGATTGCCGTCTACCAAATACAGGCGAGCCGGAATCAACCCGCCGTGGAGGACCTCGTCAAGCCCTGCCACCCCTGTTTTGGAGCGCAGCTCGTCATGGGCTGTCATCGAAGTTGCGTGGTCACGGAAATCCTACCCATAGCTCTTTTAGTTAGTGATAGTCGCAAATACCCGGGGGTAATTTCTGTCCCAATACCCTTAGGAATCGTCCTACAGAAACTGAGCGGCAGTTCATTAGCGCAGGGGGACGTGATTACGCGTTATGATCCCTGCTAATCGCATTTCTTGGTTCGAGCCCCTAACAACTACGATTGACGGCTTTTTAGCGAGAACGAGATTCATCTTTCAACTATACCGTTTCTGAAGAATCCCAGGGAGCGGTTGCAGCGTACTGACCTTTCGGTTGGGGCGCTCGGTTGAGCACCTTGCATTCCCCTGAGTTGACCCTCGTGGGGCTGGGTGCGTCAGCCGGAGGTCTCGAGGCGTTCCATTGTTTTTTTGAAAATATGCCCGCTGATTCAGGCATGGCCTTCGTAACGATTCTGCACTTGCCTGCGGACCGCAATAGCGTGCTCCCCGAAATACTTTCACGTTGGACTTCCATGCGGGTCATCCAGGGGCAAGATGGAACGGTGATCGAGCCCAATTGCGTTTATGTACCGCCGCCTCACTCCGTCGTGACGCTGGCCGGAGGACGGCTCGGATTACACGTACCTGCGGCCGACGACGAAAAATCATTCCACCCCATAGACGATTTTTTTGCCTCCTTGGGAGCATCACAGGGCGACAGGGCGGTAGGCATTGTATTGTCGGTAACCGGCAATGACGGTGCCCTGGGACTCAAAGCCATCAAGGAGTGCGGAGGGCTTACCATTGCCCAAGGCAGCAATGGCACGAGACCCGAGTATGGAGAAATGCCGGCCGGCGCCATTGCCACCGGGTCGGTCGACCTGGTCGCAGGCATCGATGACATTCCCCGCCACCTGCTGCGCATGAAGGGAGTTGAGCTGGAGGACTTGGGATCAATCGATGAATCGGCGCGGACCGATGCGGCACGACTGCAGATCTGCGGCATTATTCAGGCGCAGTTGGGCCACGATTTTAGCGGCTATCGAGACAAGACTTTTCTGCGACGAGTGCATCGGCGCATGCAAGTCGTCAATGCGACCACCCTCGACGAGTATGTCTCGCGTATGCGCTCGGACCGGGAAGAGGTGGTGTTACTGTTTCGAGATCTGTTGATCCGGGTGACGAGCTTCTTCCGCGACAAGGAGACGTTCGAGACGCTGGCATGTAAAGTGATTCCGCGATTATTTTCGCGCAAAACTGCAGACAGCATGGTGAGAATTTGGGTGCCCGGTTGCGCCACCGGTGAAGAAGCCTATTCCCTGGCCATCCTTTTGCGCGAGCACATGGACGGTCTAGGCGGTGTTCCTAAAGTGCAAGTGTTTGCCACGGACATCGATACATCGGCCATCTCGATTGCCAGAATGGGACGCTATCCGTCGGTACTTTTGGAAGGCCTGTCGCAAGAACGACGGCGGCGCTTTTTTATCGCTTCGCGCGACAGCTACGCGGTGGCGAAAGAGATTCGCGACATTTGCACTTTTTCAGCGCACAACGTCGTGCGTGATCCGCCCTTCTCCCGGATGGACATGGTCTCCTGCCGCAATTTGCTGATCTATATGGATACCACGCTGCAGGCCGCTGTGATCCCGGTCTTCCACTATTCTCTGGTGCGGGAGGGAGTCCTTTTGCTGGGGGCCTCGGAATCCGCGGCTCAACATGGCGAATTATTTGAGCCGCTCGACAAAGCGGCCAGGATCTTTGTGCGGCGCGACGTCAAGAGTCCTGCGTTGAACCTAAACTTGCATGAGCCGGCGCAGATGACACCGCGTGCCTCAAGCCATCCCCCCACGCCGCGGCCCTTGCGCAGCGCTGATCCGGGTGATGCAAGGCCGCTGGCAACGGATTCGGCTCGCGCAAGCGCGGCCTCAGGGCTCGACGCCGCTGCCGATACGGTCGCATCGTTGAAAGAATCGGGGAATTCGGAGCACAGCCTGCATCGCCGCATCATCGCAGCCCTCTTTCCGCACTCGCAACGATTGAAGCGCTCGCAAAGAGATTTGTTCGCCACGCGTGAAGAACTCCAGTCGCTCGGCGAGGAACATCAGACCGCCCTCGAGGAGCTGCGCAGCGCCAACGAGGAGCTACATTCCGTCAATGAGGAAATGCAGTCGACCAATGAAGAGCTGGAGACATCAAAGGAAGAGCTGCAATCATTGAACGAAGAGCTGCACACGGTGAATCTGCGATTGAGCGAAAAAGTGGAAGAACTGGCCGAGGCCAATAGCGACCTGCGCAACCTCTTTGAAAGCACGGAGATCGCGACGATTTTCCTCGATCGGTACTTGATAATCCGCAGTTTCACGCCGGCCATCGCCTCTCTGTACAATCTCATCCCGAGCGATGCAGGCCGCCCGCTGACCGACATCGTCAGCCGGCTGGACTACGACTCGATGGGCGACGACGTCAACCGAGTGCTCGGGACGCTTCAGCCGCTGGAGAAGCAAATCGCGAGATTCGACCGAGCCGCGCATTACATCATGCGGATCTTGCCATATCGCGAACCGGACAGCACCGTCAGCGGCGCCCTGGTCACCTTTGTCGACGTCACCAGCATCGTGCAAGCAGAGGCCGCCTTGCGTGAGGCCGACTTGCGCAAGGACGTTTTTCTGGCAACGCTTTCGCACGAACTACGCAATCCCTTGGCGCCTATTCGAACCGCGGCTCGGCTGCTTGATGCGCCGCGACTTGCCTCAGTGGACTTGGCACGCGCGCAGGCGATTATTTCTCGCCAAGTTGCGCACATGAGTTCGCTGCTGGACGACTTGCTCGATGTGTCGCGCATTACTCGCGGCGACTTTGTTCTAAAAAAGGAATATGTCGATCTAAAAACGATTCTCGAGGCTGCTGTGGAAGCGGCCCAGCCGGCGATCGATGCGAAACGTCACATTTTGAATGTGGAATATCCGTTCTCGCCCCTCATGCTGGAGGTCGACCCGGTGCGCGTTACCCAGGTGGTGAGCAATCTGTTGACCAACTCGGCGAAGTACACGCCCATCGGCGGCACCATTGTGCTCGGGACCCGTGTCGATTCGCAGGGCCTTGCCATCTTCGTGCGCGACAACGGCGTTGGCCTGGCACCGGAGGCCTTGAAAAGGATATGTAACATGTTTACGCGGATCGATTCAGCCGGCGG
>JAQGOD010000309.1 GCA_028293775.1 Gammaproteobacteria bacterium | reverse complement strand
ACGCTCGCAATGGGGCGGCGACGCGAATCTGGACGGCGTCTATAACGAATTCCGCGTCTATGATTACGCCTTGACCCAGGAACAAGCCGCCGGCAATTACGCCGCCGGCCCTGACTCTGTCAATGTGCCCGAACCGGGCACCGTGACGGCTCTCCTGACTGGGCTCGGCGTTCTCGGGCTGCGCCGCCGACGCGCCCAAAGGTAGTTGTTGGACCGGGAGCGGACTTCACCGCGATGCGAGCCGCCTACGCGGAGCGCTTTGTTCAGAAGTGGCCAAACTCCAGTCCCAAACCGGTGGCCCACTGCCGTTAACGGGAACGCCGACGTTGGAAACCGCACCTCGTCCTCGTCCCGCGTGCTCGAGCTCGTCCTCGATTGTCCGCCGTCAACCCTCGAGGACGAGGGACGATTGGGAGCTCAACTCCAACTTCGGACTTCAGGCTTAATGGCAGGGGGCCGGTAACCTGGGCTGAGTCCCAAAATCGTCGCGCGACCAACCTCGTCCTCGGCGTCATCGTTGTCCGCTTTCTGGGCGTCGCCGCCCGGGAGATCCGGGGGCTCTTCAAACGGTGATAAGCCTGATCTTGCCGATTCTTTTCATGCCCGCCAACGCCCGAAAGCACGGAGCCACGGTTGGATGGCTGCGCGCTCGACCGTCGCGTTCATTCGGACGCGGTTTCAAACGGAACTTCGAAATTGGAGACTGCTCGTGCTCGAATTGCCAGCCGCATTCTCAAGGCAGCTTGCCAACGGGGCGATGGGCAAGGCCACCGCGCGCCAAACTTTGCCTTTATCAGTCTCTCTCCGAAGAATTTGCTGGCTTTCATCAGGCTCGGCATCTTACGGATTGTCGGCCGGGTGCGTTGGTTTGACGCCCTCTTCCCCCCTGCTCCCGTCGACCTCGTCGAACCGTATGAAAATCCCGCCCGCATTCCGTGCCCAGGCTCCTCTGTGCCGTTCACGCGCTTTAATGGCTTCCGTCCTGGCTGGGAGTATCGCGGGGCTGCTGTTGTTGGGCTCACCTAACTTGCATGCGGAAACCTTTGTGCCGACCACCGCGACCGGCACTTGGAACCTCGCGACGAACTGGGCCGAGGGCGCCATTCCCAATGGCATCGGGGCCTCAGCCCTTTTTAACAGTCCCACCGTCGCCCGCGCGGTCACCCTCGACAGCGCCATCACCGTCGGGTCGCTTCTCTTGATCATCAACACGAACTTTTCCAATACCCTGAGCAACGGCACGGGCGGCTCGCTCACCCTGGATGCGGCCGGGACCGGACCGGCGACGATCACGACCGATGGGACCACCACCGCGCTGATTACTCTGTCGGCCACGCAGATCTGGACTGATTCGGTCACCGTCAACACCATCAGCACGACCTCCACTTCCGCGGCGGGCGCCCTGACCCTGACCGGGCTCGTCTCGGGAGCCGGCGGCTTCACTAAACAGGGTGGCGGCACAGTTACTTTCGGGACGGCAGCGAAAAACTATGCCGGACCGACTGTGATCAGCGGGGGCCGGTTGCGCCTATCCGCGATCGGCTCGCCGGCGTTGAGTTCGAGCATGACGGTGGCTTCCGGAGGTCACGTTCCTGCCGTTTTCTGGGGCCCGCTCGCGACGATTGGCTTCTCGCATGCATCTGGCACGCTCTATCAGCATCAAAGCATGCTGCTTACGGTAATGGACACACTTGGTTTGCCCAATCCTCCAGGTGCCGCCGCCACGGCGCCGCCGATGTCAGAGTTCCTGCAGTAAGCGCGCGATTCTCGCACCCTCACAACAGTCCGGCCACGGCGGCTTGGCAGGCGGCCAAGCCTTGGCCTAGCGCCATGCCTTGCCATAGAGGATCGTCGCAATGAAATGCGGCGCGAAGAGTTGATTTAATCGACTTGGCTTCGGCCGAGGCGAGATCGCCGTGAGCATGCAGCCAGGCATCGGCCCTGAGCGCGAGCGCCACTTCGTTGATTGGGCGAATTCCGCATTCGAGAGCAATCGCATCGACTACCGCCCTCGGTATCATTGCGGGCAAGACGCTCATGCCATCGCCCTTGATTTCCGCCGAGACCGAGCCATCCCCGTGCAAGGACCTCGCTGCCAACCCGATCCAGAAGCGGGTGCGCGCAAAGCCTGGGTCCGCGCACGGCCGACCGATAATGGGCTCGGCATAGCCATAAGGACCCAGACCCGTGTGAAAATCGATGATGTTTACCCGCGATGCATGGCCGAGTTTAGATTCGATGATTCTCGTCAAGGTCTTGCGCGACCAGCTGGGTGCCGTACCGCCGTAAAAGAGTCCGGTCGGATGCTTCCATTGTCCTCCGGAGACCGCCTGTTGAAATGACGCAAAGCCGTGTTGCTGGATCCACTGCGCGAGTCGCGTGCCGGTACGTGCTTGAGTCCCGGCCGACCAGTCGGTCGGGCAAAGATCATCGGATAACTCGTCGTACAAGCGGTTCTCAGGCACAGGCAGGTCGAAATCAATCCAGTTGCGATTGATGTCGATATTTTGTTCGTTGGTGCGCCTTAGCCACGCAAATCCATAGGGGTTAATCGCATGCACGTGAAGCACTGCGACACCTTTCGGCAAGGGCGCCGTTTTTACACGACGCAGCCATTCGATCTGAGTTGCCGAACCAAAAAAACCCTCGACTCCGTGCGTTCCCGAGGTCGTGACCAATACCCGCGAAGCGTCGGACTGTCCGAGCCAGGCAATATCAGTCGCTAGTTCGCCGTTGTTCGGCCCTCGCTCGGGAAGCAAGAAACTCTCGACCACCGCGCCCGCAGCGCGTGCTGCGCCCAGGAACTTTTCTCGCGCACCGACGTAGTTTTCGCTGAAGCATCCGTCCACGGCCACTCCTGATGACTAAGCCTCAGTTTGGCACAACTGACCGCTTCAAAATTGCTCGTCCCACGTTATGTTGCCCCCGCGGCCGACGAGCGCCACCCGCACGGCATCTTGCGGCTGGAAATCAAAGTGGGGCAAAAGACCGGCCGTGGCGTTTCCCATGACCTCAAAGGCGACCCCGGCTTCCTTACGCTTCCACAGCTCCCGGGTGTCGATGGTCTCTTCGACAAATGACTTCAATGGGCAGATGGCGAATACATTGATGAGTTCGTTGCGCCGCTGCAGCGCAGATATGAGAGGCGAGGCGCGCCCGATTTCCGCTTGGGCGACTGCCGCGGCGGGGACCTCGGGCGCCACGGCGGCGACCTGCCTGCGCAGAGCCGCAAGCTCGTTATAAAGGTAAAGCATTTTAAAACCGCTACGTTCGAGCACTCCTTGGCGAACATCCATGACGCGCAGCAGCCTCGCTAGAACGGAGTGCCGGTTCGGCTGTTCTTCGAAATCCGAGTTGAGCGGAAGTATGAAGATCAGGTCGCACCCTTCTATGGCAGGGAAGGTTATCGGCAGGTTATCGATAACACCGCCGTCTTCGAACTGTCTGTTGTTGCGTAGAGCATAAGGAAACAGCGGCGGTAGATCCATCGAGGCAAACACGCCCGCCTTGACGCCATCAATAAAGGTGGCCGCATCACCGCGGGGATTCAAGGTCTCATACGTAACGCGTTGAATTTTGGGCGGAGCGGGATTGTTCGTCACACACTCCAACTGTCCGGTACGCACATCGGAGCGGGTCAAATAAAAATGAATCGTGGAAGCGAGCAACTGCTGTTTCACATCTTCACGGCCGAAAAGGCGGTCAAAATCTTGTTGCCACGGGAGCGAGGAGAGGAACGCATTACGGAAAAACGGAACATACCAGGAGGGAGCGGTAAGCGACTTCGCGCTGATCGAGCGCCACCAGCGTTCATGAACGCTGCGATGGTTCCAATCGTTCGCGGGCTTGATTAGATTGCCAAGCCAGAACAAGGCATTCCAAGAACCTATGGACGTACCCGATATCACGCGAACCTTCCCGAGGGCGCCGTGTTGTGCCAGGAAGCGGTAAATCGCCTTCATTGCACCGGCCTGGTATGCACCCTTCGCACCGCCGCCGGCGAGCACGATGCCGATGCGTTCTATGTTTCTAAGCGGGCTCGGCGCGTCTGGCGCTTCATCCGCTACTTGGGGCGGACCGTCGGAATCGGGAACCGGCTTAAGATTCGATATCACCAGGATCCAGTTAAGGAAGGCGGACACGTTGTAAGCGACGATGAATCCGAGTGCAAATAGAACAATAATCATTCCGGCATGTACGAACGCCTGTAAATCGCTGATCAGCGCGGCCCCTATGGGCTTCGGCAATTGCGCCTCGAGAAAAGAGGCGACGGCGGCAGCTAGCGGTGTGGCCAGGCGATCGTTTGCCAGACGGAAACCACCGAAGACCCAAGCCAGCGACAGGGCCGTGAACGGTAGCGAAAAACCCAGAGGTAGCCGAATGAAAAGCCACGCGAAAATGTTCAGGCCAGTGGATATCGGGTTTTTGAGCATGGTTCAAGTTAATCCGAATCCTCCCGCCGGGCTAGGCTGCGGGGCGGGTGCGATTGAGGTAGGATTGGGGGATGAGTTCAACCGCGGGTGGGGTGAGCGAGCTGCAGGCGTTCCTGAACGCGCACCCCCGGCGTCTCTATCGGCAAGGGACCGGCTTTATCCCGATCAAGGCCGTTCGCGCGGCTCTGCAACCAGCCCGTAGCGAGTCCAGCCCCGAACTCCTCGAGGAACTCGTCGCCTCGGTCAAGGCTACCGGCCTCATCCAGCCGCTCATCGTCCGACCGGTGCCCGGCCTCCCGCATCAGTTCGAGGTGGTGGCGGGCGAGCGCCGCTTCAGGGCTGCGCAGCTCGCAGGACTCACCGACATCCCGGCGATTATTCGCGAGTTCAACGATCAAGAAGCGCTCGCGATTTCGCTGATCGAGAATATCCAGCGCGAGGAACTCAGCCCCGCGGACGAGGCGCGTGCTCTTAAGCGGCTGATCGAGGAATTCTCTCTCACGCAGGAGCAGATCGGGCGCGCTATTGGACGCTCGCGCGCGGCGGTGAGTAACCTACTGCGCCTCCTCGAGCTGCCCGCCGAGGTCGCCACGATGATGGAGACCCGGACCATCAGCATGGGCCACGCGCGCGCCTTGCTCGGCCTCGAGGACGACGCGGAGCGCGTGCGACTCGCGCAGCTCATCGCGACGCGTCATTGGAGCGTGCGCGAGACCGAAGCTCAAGTGCGCAACGTGACTGAGGCGCGCACCGAGCGCTCGCGCGCAGCGCCTCCCGTGCTCGCAGTCATCAGTGAAGTGATGCGCACGCCCGGGATGCGCGTCGAACTCCACCAACGCACCAACGGCACCGGCAAGATCGTGATTGAGTTCGACGATGCGCAGACGCGGGATGCGGCACTCGCGCGGCTGGTGACGATCGACCCCTAGTTCAACCCCCTCCGCCCGCCACCGTGCATGTCGAATCCAACAGCATTTCTCCGGTTGGCCCCGTGCCTGTCAGAGCGATGAACCCGGGACCGGTGCGCAATTGCATGCCCGCAACGATTAACGTGTAGTCACCCATATGATGGCGCGCGCTCGGGTTCAGCTTTGCCAGCAGCTCGAATAGGTTCGAGCCATCAAGCTCCGGCTCGCCGATCAGCAGTGCTTGGTAGTCGGATCCGGCAATGCTGACCGGTGACCAAGTCTCGGAAACTTTTTCGCGCGCCGCCCGCAACGAGTCGACCACGTCTTGCCGCAGGCAACTGATGTGAATATGGAACTGATCCTGGGTGCGGGTACGTACGGTGTTCACCACCAACCCTATCGCAGTTCTCGCTACATCGTGGCCGACGAATTGACTGATTAGATCCCGCGCGTGCCAGGCCTCTGCGAAATAATTCGGCGCATCGGGATCGAGCAGCTCAGCGCCTTCGACGCCCCGCATCGTCCGAGTGGGAATCAACACATAATGGGCACCGCCCGAAGGATCCGCCAGCACTGCGTATCCGGAATCGCCGAATTTTTGATCCGCGAGGACGACGCGCTCGCAGGGATCGGGGTTCTTATGCTGCTGCCAGTTTATGACGCACTGATCTTGCACGATCTGCCGAAATGCGTCGCGCCCGGCGTTTGGCGGCAACTCAACGGATTTCTGGCCCGGCGTGTGAAGGCCGCCTTTGCCACCCGGCGCAGAAGTGACTGCCACGGCTACCAATGTAAATAAAATACGACGTAATTTCGCGTTCACCATCTCATGATACTGCGAACAGCCAAGAAAAGTTCAACGAAGGGATTGATGGGGATACGAAGGTTTCAGCTCTTGGAGGCTCCATCGATGGCCGCTTTGACCTTTTCGGGAGTGAAGGGCACGGATCGAAGCCGCACGCCGATGGCGTCGAATACCGCGTTGCTGATCGCGCCGGGCACGAGGGCGGCTGTCGGTTCGCCCGCGCCCCAAGGCACGTCCTGCGGTCGGTCAATGAGGTCCATGACAACCTCGGGAACTTGCGGAAATCGCAGAATGGGATAGCTCGCCCAATCAACGCTGGTCACTCGCGAGCGATTGAAGCGCAGTTGTTCTTGCATCACGCGGCTGACGCTTTGCACGACGTTTCCTTCGATTTGATTGCGCACACCGTCTGGATTGATGATCTGGCCGCAATCGTGCGCCACGTAGAATTTCTTCACGGCAATCTCACCGGTCTTACGGTTCACTTCTGCTTCACAGACCATGCCCACATAAGTTCTCACGAGTTCATACATGATGTAGGCCATACCTCTGCCGACGCTCTTCTCCGCGTGTCGATCGGGTTTTGGGCGCTGTCGCCAGCCGCTTAAAGTCGCAAGGCGCTGGAGCACCTCTTTGCCGCGTTCATCGTGCAAATATTGAAGTCGTGCGTCGAGCGGATCTAAGCCTACGTGTGCTGCAATCTCGTCGAAGAAGGATTCGTTCGCGAAGGAGTTTTGCATCCTGCCGGGCGAGCGGATCCAAGCAGGCTTCAGGGGCGTCGATTCCAAGCGATGCGCGGTCGTTTTGACGTTGTCTATGGCATAGGGAATGGCGAGGTCGTTGAGTACTCCACCCGGGCTCAGCGTTCCTAAGCTATTGAGCTTCGCGTGATCGGCGCCGACCAAGGCCACAAATCCGGCCACACCGTCCGGAATGTAGAGTTCGGACTCCCAAGCGGCGATCTTCCCCTGGGGATCAATTCCCGCGCGCATGTCGAGCAGGGTAGGGGGGCCTTTGGGATCCCAACCGTGCTCCTCCGCCCGCATCCATTGTACCCGGACAGGTGCGTTAACCGCGCGAGCGAGCAATGCGGCATCGGCCGCGGCATCTTCATGTCCATTGCGGCCATAGCAACCCGAGCCTTCGATGTAAATACCATGGACCTGTTCATCCTTCAGGGAGAACATGGCGGCCAGTTGCTTGCGCAAATTATGAGGCGACTGCGCGGCGTTCCAACAGGTGAGCCGATCGCCCTCCCACTGCGCGACCGCACAGGAAGGTCCGATCGAGCCGTGAGTGTGAATGGCGAAATCGTAAGTCGCGG
>JAQGOD010000450.1 GCA_028293775.1 Gammaproteobacteria bacterium | reverse complement strand
TTTTCGCACGCTCTCACCAATCCTTTGCTGTCTCCGCACGTTTTCAAGGAAGAGACATTCACGCCCCAAGGTTGGGCTTCGATCGCCGCGACATCGTCCTTGCGCGATCTTGCGAGCCGCAACCTGCCGAACGGCACCGCAGGCCTGCGCATCTCGATGGACCACCCGTCACATCAGTCGATCGCCTGATCGAAAACAGGAGCTGTGCCATGCCGCCGGAAAGGCCGACATTCGAGATCGGCTTTGTGCTTGCGGAAGCGATCCCGGCGGGCTGCTACTCGGCCGGCGTCATGGATTTTGTGATGGAGCGATTACGGTGACAGTGTCACCGTAATACGAAACTGGTGCGCGCGGCTAAACTCGAGCCTGTCTCTGGGGCCACTTTATTTCGTCCCGATGCCATCCCTAATCTCGGATGGCGTCGCGCTGTAGCGGCGGCGAAACGCCCTGTTGAAGTACGACAGGTCGTTGAACCCGAGGTCGAAAGCTATTGTGCTGATCGCCCGCCGTGAATGGAGGGGGCTTCTCAAATTGTGATAGGCCCGCGCCAGGCGCTCGCGGAGCACGAACTCGGAGTAGGTGACGCCCTCGCTCTCGAACAGCTTGTGCAGATAGCGCACCGTCACGCCACTGCGGGTCGAGACCATCGTCGCGTTTAGATTGCCATCATCGAGGTTGGCGACGATATCGGCCTTGATCGCTGCCAGCCGGACCGCGCTCACCGTTCTGTCCGCGGCCAGCGCCTTGGCGTCGCTGCTCGCCCCAAGTGCCAGCGCGACGAGATCATAGAAGTGGTTGATGATGAGGCGCTGCGAGGCCGGCGCCGCCAATGCCTCATCATCGGCAACGATGTCGAGATATTTTCTCACCAGTTTCAGCCCGCTCGTATCCTTCGCTATGCGTTGCATCGTGATATTTTCGAGCTTGGGAACAAGCGGAGCAATTGCAGACCGAGGCACGCGTATTCCAGCGATGTTGGCGGACGAGGGCGAGGTCATGGCCCAGGTGGCCTCCTCGTTCGTCATCAGCACGGCATCCCCGTCACTGAGCATCATCTCGCGCCCACCCCGCCTTCCCACGGTCGTCCCGGTCAGGGTCATGCAGAGATAGAGGAGGTCACCTTCTTGCCGCACACCCTCGCGGCGGATGCTCGTATAGCTAGCCGTCAGAATGCGGAGCCCGGGCATTGTGCGATTGACAAGATCAACCCGCGGCACAGCGTTGCCGTAGCGAATAAATTTGGTCGGCAGGAGGCCGCGCTCATGCAGCTCTTCGATCGTCTCGCTTCGCCCTTCTTGCGGCAAAGCGCGGCTCGAGAACCGAACGACCGTGTAGTCTGGCGTCGACGTCACCATCAGCCATCCTGCTGCAAGGGCATATGAACCGCTCTGAGCAGTCTAGCAGACAGGGCACTTTAGTCCAAGCCGGCCTTCCCTCGGGTCCAAGACCGCTTGGCCATGACGGCGTAAGTCCGTTATCGGCGAACGTTCGACGCAATTTGGCGGGCAATGAACATGCCAAGATCAATCGGCCGGCACGCAATCGTTGTCGGAGCCGGCATGGGAGGGCTCGCTGCCGCGAAAGCGCTGTCGTCGTCTTTCGAAACCATCACCGTGCTGGAGCGTGACGCGCTGCCGTCAGCGCCGATCGCGCGCAGTGGCACGCCCCAGGCGCGGCAAATTCATGTTCTGCTCAGAGGCGGCCTCGACGCGCTGAGCGAGCTCTTGCCGGATTTGGAAACGGAGCTTGAGCGCGCCGGGGCCGTTCGCGTGCGGGTCGGCTCTCAAGCTCGGCTCGAATTGCCAGGCTTTGATCCGTTTCCGCGGCGCGATCTCGGCTTCGACTATCTCAGCATGACGCGGCCGCTCCTGGAATTCGTGGCGAGGCGCGCTGTCCAGCGAGAGAGCAACATCGCGCTGAACCCAAATTGTCGTGTCACAGGATTTCTGGAAGCGCCCGGCAAGGACGCGGTGGCGGGCGTGCGCTACGAACGCGGGAACGGGCAGAGCCACGAGCTTGCGGCTGACTTGGTCGTCGACGCATCGTCGCGCGGCGCACTCACACTGGATTTTCTGGACAGGGTCGGCTTGCCGAGGCCCAAAGAGACGGAAATCGGCATCGACCTGCGCTATGCGACCGCGATATTCGAGATACCGTCTCCGGCGCCCCCTGACTGGCGCGCGGTGCTACACCGGCCTGCCGCCCAGAGCGGTCGCGGCGGTTTGCTTGTCCCAGTCGAGAACAATTGCTGGCAAGTCAATCTCACCCATATGCATGGCGGAGCCCTGCCTGAAAACGTCGAGGACTTCATCGCATTTGCCAAGACCTTGCGAACGCAGACGATTTATGCCGCGATCAAGGACGCCGTACCCATCGGTCCAATTTACCGATTCGTCTTTCCGTGCAGCATTCGCCGGCGCTTCGAGGCGCTTGAGCATTTTCCGGATCGTCTGCTGCCGCTCGGCGATGCGATCTGCCGATTCAATCCGGCGTTCGGCCAGGGAATGAGTGTCGCCGCGCAGGAAGTCGGCACCCTGAGACGGCTTATCGAAGCGCGAACGTCGAATGCCGATCCGCTCAACGGAATCGCGCGGCCGTTTTTCGCGGCAGTTCAGGACTTTCTCGCCGCACCATGGGCGACGGCGGAGAGCGACTTCATTTGCGAGAAGACACGCGGGCAGCGCCCGCATGATTTCCGCGAGCATATGAACTTCAACGCCGCCCTGCAGCGCCTCGCGAGCGATGATGCAACTGTGCATCAGATCATGAGCGAGGTGAGCCACCTCGTGAAGCCGTCCAGCGCCCTGCGCGCTCCCGAGATCGTCAACCGGGTCTCGGCGCTGATGGCTGCCTCGATCTAATCCCGGACTGTCATTGCTAGGAGGATATCCGATGCCCCATCTCGCCAGAAAATTGATGCTGGTTTTCGCAGCCTTCAGCTTGCTCTTCGGCAGTGCGTCCGCGGAAAAGCAATACGGCCCGGGCGTGAGCGACACCGAGATCAAGATCGGCAACATCATGCCGTACAGCGGCCCGGCATCCGCCTACAGCATTGTTGGCAAAACCATGAGCGCCTACTTCCGCATGATCAACGATAATGGCGGCATTAACGGCCGCAAAATCACCTTCATCTCCTACGATGACGGCTACAGTCCGCCAAAGACCGTGGAGCAGGCACGAAGATTGGTCGAGAGCGATGAGGTGTTTCTGATCTTTGCGCCGCTTGGCACCGCCACCAATGCCGCCATCCAGAAGTATATGAATACCATGCGCGTGCCGCAGCTCTTCGTCTTGAGCGGTGCATCGCGCTGGGGCGACCCCGCGCATTTTCCATGGACGATTGGCTTGCAGCCCAACTACCGCGCTGAAGCGCGCGTCTATGCCGCGTATATTCTCAAGCAACACCCCAACGCCAAAATCGGCATCCTCTATCAGCACGATGATTTCGGAAGGGACTACATACTGGGATTGAAGGATGTGCTTCGGGACAAGTACGACAGGATGGTTATCGCCAGCACGCCATATGAAACCAGTACGCCAACGGTGGACTCGCAGGTGGTCGCGATCAAGACCGCCAATCCTGATATCTTCCTCAATCTCGCAACGCCGAAATTTGCGGCTCAGGCGATCAAGAAGATCGCTGAGCTCAATTGGCACCCCGTCCATATCGTAACGAATATATCGGTTTCGGTCGGAGCGGTGCTGGAACCCGCCGGCCTCGACAACGCCAAAGGCATTCTCAGCGCCGGTTTTCAGATGGACGTCACGGATCCGCAATGGGATGGTCACCCAGGCATGCAGCGCTTCCGGGCCTTCATGGCAAGATACTATCCTGAAGCAAATCATTCAGAGAGCGGTCCAATGATCGCCTTCAACGCGTCGAACGCTCTGGTCGAGGTGCTCAAGCGTTGCGGCGATAATCTCACTCGCGACAACGTCATGAAGGTGGTCGCCAACCTCGATTTCGAGATCGACAGCTTGATTCCGGGCATTCGCGTGAAGACCAGCCAGACGGATTTCTATCCGATCGAACAGGTGCAAATGATGCGCTTCACCGGCGAGCGGTGGCAGCCGTTCGGCCCAATACTGGATGGCCATGCCGAGCAGGTTGCACCTTCTTCGAACTAGAGCGAGCTCGCCGGTTTTTGAAGACTATCTGTCGCAGGATAGTGCGGCAGAGCGATCGATGTTATGTCAATGCGCTTGATCAGGCGGACTGAACGTGGTGGCGTGAAGAGGTAGCGGCCGGAGGTCCTGCCTATCATTCAGCGACGCGAGTGAAGAT